>NZ_JBBMXH010000076.1:0-24679 GCF_037996725.1 Xenorhabdus entomophaga | reverse complement strand
ATCCATAGAATGCAAATGTCAGATTGCGATGCGCCTGTTAGGGCGCGGCTGGTAAGAAAGCCTTATAGGCGCATATGAAAAACCCCCGGCTATGCCGGGGGATACTTATTTATATCAGTTTAAATCAGTGACAGTGTCACATGATGTATGTTTTCCGCACCATTCACTATAGCGGATCAACTTTGAGACAAGACACCGCATGCTTAAAGCTACCTTCAAGCAATGGACGGGTCTTAGCACATTCCGCATCTGCCATTGGACAGCGGGTGCGGAATACACACCCGGATGGGGGATCAATCGGTGAAGGCAATTCCCCTTCCAGCAATTCAATATGTTTGTTGCGCTCTTTGTCTGGATCAGGAACCGGTACTGCCGACATCAGTGCCTTGGTATAAGGATGCAACGGATTATGATAAACCTCATCATACGTTCCCAATTCTACCGCATTCCCCAAGTACATCACCAATACCCTATCTGATATGTGTTTCACTATCGATAGGTCATGCGCAATAAATATCAGGGAAAGCCCCATTCCCCGCTGCAACTCCTGCAATAGGTTAATAACTTGCGCCTGAATGGAAACATCCAGTGCAGAAACGGGTTCATCACAGATAACTAATTTAGGCTCCAGGATCAAAGCACGGGCAATCCCAATACGTTGGCACTGTCCGCCTGAAAACTCATGAGGATAGCGGTTAATCAGATTAGGCAATAACCCTACCCGCATCATCATCTGTTTCACTTTTTCTTTTATTTCCCCGCCCTTCATTTTGGGGTAATACGTTTTCAATGGCTCAGCAATAATGTCACCAATGGTCATACGCGGGTTCAACGATGCCAAAGGATCTTGGAAAATCATCTGAATATCGTTGCGAATATCCCGCCATTGCTTGTCACCCATTTCCAACAGGTTCTGCCCGAGCCACGTTACTGACCCGCCAGAGGCTTTCACCAGCCCAATAACGGCTCTGGCAAGCGTTGACTTTCCACAACCAGATTCACCCACGACGCCCAGTGTTTCACCTTCGTATAATCTCAAGGTCACACCATCTACGGCTTTTAAGGTTTGAGCCGGCTGCCAGAACCATTGTTTTCCATCTTTGATATCAAAATAAACTTTAAGATCATCGACTTCCAATAGGACACGTTTTTCAGCTATTGTGCTCATACTAATTCCTCCTGGGGTTTAAAGCAGGCACGCAAACGCCCAAGGTTAAATTTTTCCAACTGTGGTTCTTCATGGGCACAACGCTCAGTGGCAAACTGACAACGTGGCTGGAATGGGCATCCTTTCGGCAAACGCAACAAGTTGGGAGGGTTACCCTGAATGGTCGCCAGTGATTCTTCATCACCATCCAAACGAGGAACGGCGTTCAATAGCCCGATGGTGTATGGATGTGTGGGATGATAAAATATGTCGCGCGCCGTGCCATATTCCATCGTTCTCCCTGCATACATCACCAATACTTTGTCACAGATACCTGCCACTACACCCAAATCGTGGGTAATCATGATAATGGCGGTATTGAATTCTTCTTTCAGTTCATTAAGTAATGTCATGATTTGCGCCTGAACTGTCACATCCAGCGCAGTTGTCGGTTCATCTGCAATCAATAACTTAGGCTGGCACAGTAATGCCATGGCAATCATGACGCGCTGACGCATACCACCAGAGAATTCATGCGGGTACATTTTCATCCGCTTACGCGCCTCTGGCATCTTGACCGCATCCAGCATACGAATAGATTCTTCGAAGGCTTCGCTTTTACTCATATTCTTATGCAGCATCAGCACTTCAATTAATTGTTCATCAACTCGCATATAAGGATTGAGGGAAGTCATGGGATCTTGAAATATCATCGAGATCTCTTCTGCCCGCATTCTGTTTAACTCTTTTTCCTGCAAATTGAGAATTTCTCGCCCATTAAAGTTAGCAGAGCCACTGACAGAACCATTACTGGCCAATAATCCCATTAATGCAAATGCAGTCTGAGATTTACCAGAACCAGATTCCCCCACGATCCCCAGTGTTTCTCCTGCCTGTAAGTCAAAATTCAGTTTATTCACGGCAGTCACGTTGCCATCAGGAGTGCTGAATGTCACATTCAAGTCTTTCACCGACAAGAGTGATTCAGTATTTTTTGCAGTTTCTATGATATTCATAGGCTCTCCTTAACGGTCTTTCGGATCGAGGGCATCGCGCAGGCCGTCACCAATAAAGTTAAAACAAAACAGGGTCATTACCAGAAAGCCTGCCGGAAATAACAATAACCATGGAGCGACTTCCATAGAATTAGCGCCATCGCTTAACAAAGCTCCCCAACTACTGAGCGGCTCCTGAGTTCCCAAGCCAAGGAAGCTCAAGAAGGATTCAAACAGGATCATGCTGGGTACGAGTAATGAGGCATAAACCACCACAACACCTAATACGTTTGGTACGATGTGGCGTAAAACAATATGGCGGGTAGAAACACCACAAACCAAAGCGGCTTCAATGAATTCCTTGCGCTTTAAGCTCAATGTCTGACCCCGGACGATACGTGCCATATCCAGCCATGACACCATGCCTATCGCAACGAAAATTAACAGGATGTTCTGACCAAAAAAAGTGACCAGAAGGATAACGAAAAACATGAATGGAAAAGAGTTGAGGATTTCTAACAGGCGCATCATGACCATATCAATTTTACCGCCAAGATAGCCTGACATTGCGCCATACAGAGTGCCGAATAACACGGCAATCAAGGCCGCGGCAATCCCCACCATCAACGAAATTCGTCCGCCAATGGCAACACGCACCAATAAATCACGCCCTGATGAGTCGGTGCCAAAATAGTGGCTGGATTCAAAATCCGGTGGCATCGTCATCATGTTCCAATCTGTATCATCGTAGGCAAATTGGGACAACATTGGCGCTAAAATCACAAATAATGTAATCAGAAATAAAATACATAAGCTCGTAATCGCTGCTTTGTTATGCATAAAACGACGACGTGCATCCTGCCACAAACTGCGGCCTTCAATTTCTAGCTGCTCCGAAAAATTTTCCAGAGCCTCGCTACTTTTTTTATTCAGTAACATTGCGTGCTCCCGTCTCAGTAACGAATTTTCGGATCAATGACGGCATACAGCACATCAACGATGGCATTAAACATGATGGTTAATCCTCCCACCAGAATTGTCAAACTGAGTACCAGTGAGTAGTCACGATTTAATGCGCCATTAACAAACAATTGACCCAGGCCCGGTAAACCGAAGATAGTTTCAATGACCATTGAACCTGTAATAATACCTACAAATGCAGGTCCCATATAAGAAATGACGGGTAACAGAGCGGGTTTTAACGCATGGCGGAAAATAATCTTCCGCAATGGCAAACCCTTGGCCCGTGCTGTGCGAATAAAGTTGGAATGCAAGACTTCGATCATAGAACCGCGGGTGATACGGGATATGCTGGCAATATAAGAGAGAGAAAGAGCAACCATCGGCAGAAGCATATATTTAGGTGCCCCGCCATTCCAGCCTCCCCCCGGCAACCATTTTAAGGTAATGGCAAATATAAGCACTAATAAGGGAGCAACCACGAAGCTGGGGATAACAACCCCCGTCATGGCAAACCCCATGACCGTATAGTCCCATTTTGTATTCTGATTTAATGCCGCAATAACCCCCGCACTGACCCCAAATATGACTGCCATAACAAAGGCAGCAAGTCCCAATTTAGCCGAAACTGGCAGCGCTTCTGCAACCAGATCATTAACACTGTAGTCTTTATATTTGAACGAAGGGCCGAAATCCCCTTTGGAAAGTTGGATTAAGTAATTGAAATATTGTTTATAAATAGGGTCATTCAAATGGTATTTCGCTTCAATATTTGCCATAACTTCCGGCGGTAGCTTCCTTTCCCCTGTAAATGGGCTACCCGGTGCAAGCCGCATCATAAAAAACGAAATAGTAATGAGAATAAAAAGTGTCGGGATCGCCTCTAAGCAGCGGCGTAAAATAAACTTTAGCATTGCCCGTTCCTATTGTTTAGCCAAACCATGGCTTTTAATTATCTGACAAGCAGGCGACCCAATAGATTGGGCCACCTACTGATTCCTAGTGTTTTATTATGTACATATCCTTCGCATGGAAGTTATCCAATGGATCTTTGCCGGTATAGCCACCAACATAAGGCTTCACTAAATGAGAATTGGTATAGTAGTAGATTGGAACAATTGCAGAATCTTTATCTAATTGAGCATTCGCTTTGGCGTAAATTTCAGCACGTTCTTCATCAGTTTTTGTTTGAAGTGAACGTTTCATTAACGCATCAAATTCTTTGCTCTTATAATGCGCTGTATTGTTACTACTATTGGATAACATAGGATTCAAGAAAGTAGAGGCTTCATTATAGTCAGCACACCATCCGGCACGGGCAATGTCATAGTTGCCTTGATGGCGGGAATCAAGGAAGGTTTTCCATTCCTGGTTTTCGAGAGAAACATCAACACCGATATTTTTTTTCCAGATGGAAGCAGCAGCAATGGCTAATTTTTTATGCAGATCGGAAGTGTTGTACAGTAACTTAATTTTCAGGGGATTGTCTTTGGTAAACCCGGCTTCTGCCAAAAGTTTTTTCGCTTCTTCGTTACGCTGTTGCTGATTTAGTTTGGTATACCAATCTGGTTTTTCATCTTTAAAATCGGCGATATAAGGTGGTGTATAACCATAAGCAGGTATATCACCCTGATTTTTCACTTTATTAGTCATAATATCGCGGTCCATACCCAGCTTCAGTGCGGTACGTACACGTGGATCATTAAATGGCGGCTTCTCGTTATTAATTTCGTAGTAATAAGTGCACAATTTCGGGTTAATACGCAACTGTTCAGGAATTTCTTTTTTTAGCTTTTGGAATAATTCAATCGGTAAATTGTCATAGCTCATCTCAATCTCGCCAGCACGGTAACGGTTAACATCCGTGACTTCAGAAGAAATAGGCAAAACAGTGACCTGGTTAATGACCGTATTTTTATCATCCCAATAAGTCGGGCTACGCTCGAAAACAAGACGTTCATTGATCACCCAGTCTTTTAATTTATAAGCGCCATTGCCAACAAAATTCTGTGGTTGTGTCCATCTCTCACCATATTTTTCTACGGTTCCACGATGGACTGGTGATGTACTTGTATGAACAAGCAATCTAACTAAATAAGGGACAGGCTCACTGAGTGTCAATTCCAAAGTATGATCATCCAATGCCTTGATACCCAACATTTCCGGTTTTTGCTTTCCTCTGATGATATCATCAACATTCAGAAGATGGAGATATTGCATGAAACTTGCATAAGGAGATGCAGTATTTGGATCTACCAAACGACGCCAACTATAAACAAAGTCCTGCGCAGTAACAGGGTCTCCATTGGACCATTTCGCATCTTTACGCAGATGAAATTTCCAAACTTTGAAGTCCTGATTATGTTCCCAGCTAACTGCAACACCCGGTATGATTTTTCCATCAGGGTCATTAATTATCAAAGTTTCAAACAAATCTCGGGCAATGTTGGATTCAGGAACACCTTCAATTTTATGAGGGTCCAGTGATTGCGGTTCAGAGCCATTATTGCGAACCAGTACCTGTTTTGCAGCATCTGCCAGTTGCACGCCGGCAGGCACTTGCGCTGCAAAAGCCTGCCCCCCCATCATTACCCCTAGTGCTACTGTAATGCCAAGAGCAAGTCTTTTCTTTGTTGTGTTTACCATCTTATTGTTACTCCAGTTAATATCATCTGACCCATGAATGCGATATCCACGCATTAGAACGGTTGTTGTTCGTCCCCTAAAGGAACTATTTTGTTTACAGCAAGATAATATTTTGTGATAACGATCAGTTAGTCGCTTTTTTAATATACAGATTCTTTAAATCGACATAATCGAGGGGGTCTTTTCCTGTCATTCCCCCAACCGTCGGACGAATAAGGCGTACGCTGACACGGTAATAAATTGGTATCAGCCCAGAGTCTTTATCGAGTTGAGCCTCAGCCTTCTGATAAAGCTCCTTACGGGCTGCTCCATCTTTAGCAACAAGTGCCTGGCTAAGATAATTATCAAAAGCCTCACTTTGATAGAAGGTGGTATTATTACTGCTCGTTGACAACAATATGTTCAGGAAAGAAGAAGGTTCATTATAGTCACCACACCATGTCGCTCTTGCGATATCAAAATGTCCCTGATGGCGATTCTGGAGAGAAGTTTTCCACTCCTGATTTTGCAGAGTGACTTTTGCACCAATATTTTTCTGCCACATAGAAGCCGCAGCAATGGCTTGTTGTTTGTTCTGCTCTGATGTGTTGTATAGCAAGGTAAATTTCAGAGGATTACGGGCATCAAAACCCGCTTCTTTCAACAATTCCCTTGCCCGCTGATTGCGTTGCTCTTGTGTCCAGCTTGCCCATTCGGGATTAATCGTCAGGCCGCTACCAATATAAGTCGGGCTGAAACCATACGCAGGAATTTGTCCCTGCCCCATAATCCTTTCAACAATAATATCCCGGTCAAGGCTCAGTTTTATGGCTTCCCGTACCCGTTTATCTTTAAACAGAGGTTTTTGATTATTGATTTCATAGTAAAACGTGCACAGGTAGGGTGAAACTTGCAGTTGGTCGGGAATATCCCGTTTCATTTTTTTATACAGATCGGGGGGAATAGCATTGTCAGTAATATCCACTTCCCCGCTGCGATAGCGGTTAACATCGCTGATTCCTGAAACAATCGGCAGGAAAGTACCCTTTTCAATGATGGTTTCTTTATTATTCCAATACTGAGGGTTACGCGTTAAAACAATTCGCTCATTAACTACCCAATCTTTCAAAATATAAGCACCATTACCAATATAATTTTCTGGTAACGTCCACTTATTACCCCATTTTTCTACTGCATCCTGCCTGACGGGTTTTACTGCTGTATGGCTTAACATATCAACAAGATAGGGAACTGGATGGGTGAGGGTTACTTGGAAACGGCGATCATCCAGCGCCTTGACGCCCAATTGATCCGGTGACTTCGTTCCCTTTAAAATTTCATCGACATTCTGAATATAAGCATATTGCAAATAACTGGTATAAGGTGACCCCGTGTTTGGATCGGCCAAGCGACGCCAACTGTAGACAAAATCCTGTGCAGTAACGGGCTTACCATCGCTCCATTTGGCATCTTTACGTAAATAGAATGTCCACACCTTATAACCTTCATTTTCCCACCTTTCTGACACACCCGGAATTGTCTCGCCATTTGGGCCTGTCGTTACCAACCCTTCCAACAAATTACGGATAACGGTCGTTTCTGGGCCACCTTCAACTTTATGCGGATCTAGTGAAGTGACTTCAACACCATTGTTAACGGTTATTTCTTGTTTTTCGGCTAGCGTGATCCCTGCTGGAATAGTCGCTGCAATTCCCTGTACGGCAGGAACCGATAATAAAACGATACTCGAAATCAACTGACTCAACTTTGATGGTTTTTTTCTCATTTTTTTCCTCCAAGTGATAAACAGCAAATGAATCGTTTTTAATCTACTAACCCCCAATAATTAACTTATTCCGTTAACAAGCCCGAATTAACCTACTAAAAATCTATGCTCACATAATAATTGTTATATAGTTTTTATAATAAATTTATTAAAGGATTAAGATTATTCGTTACCCTTGTATACAATTCATTCATAATATTGATGTAATGCTGTGATAACATTAGGTTTTATTTTGTTATCCTAAGGCAATGATCATAAAATGCGATCACAAGAGAAAATAAACATTATTTTAACAAAATGCAATCACCACAGAGTAAAAATCCACCTTCATCACAAAATAGCCAGACAAGCTATCGATTCAGATAAAATTATAAAAAGTAAAATAGTGTGGAAAATTACAGTATTGTTTTGAGGTAATCAGACTAAAAATGAATAAAATATGAGCAAAGATTTTTAAGAAATTAGTCGAAATGATGTTATTGACCAATGGTGTTTTAATTGGTCATCTATTGATTGATTTTTGGCTGCCTTACTCTCTATTTGAGTAAAATATCTTCAACTTATTACATTAATGTTTTAAATAAATCCATAAGTGATCTTGACTGTATCATAATAACCCTGGGAACAGCGCTTTTACTCCTGTGACAATAAATTCAACACCTAACGACATTAACAATAATCCCATAATTCGGGTAATCACATTAATGCCGGTCTGCCCCAAAAACTTCACCAACAAAGATGCTGAACGGAATAACAACCAGCAACAAAAAGCAAATAGCACACTGGTTAATGCCAATCCAAAATAATTTGGCCATCCTTGATAGCGGGCGCTCCATACCATACAAGAACTAATCGCCCCTGGCCCTGCCATAAGAGGTAACGCCAATGGCACAACAGCAACACTACTCCTCACCGCTGCTTCCGATTTTTCCAGCTTATTTTGTTTATCTTCTCCCAACTTGCCATTAATCATCGCTACTGCAATTGTAACTATCAACATCCCACCCGCTATACGAAACGAGTCTATTGAAATACCAAACACAAAGAGGATAGAATCACCAACCAATAATGAAATACATAAGATAATGGCAACAGATAAGTTTGCTATAAAATTGGTTTTATTACGTCCCGCAGGTGTCTGATAATTAGTCATACTAATGAAAACAGGTAAAACGCCAACCGGGTTGACTAATGCAAACAATCCCATAAAAAATTTAATATATCCAGAAAGCCCCAGTAATGACTCACCCACAATTAGCCCCTTCCCATACAAATAAATAAAACTTATAGCAATATCTAACAATACAGTAGATCGAGACTAATTCGTTACGTTAAATCAACTAATTCGGTAATTTTTACCAAAAAGTTTGGCCTACCAATAAGAAATACAATAAAAATAAAGTTAATAAATTGTATTGAATTAGTTAATTGAACATTTAAATTCATACAAATATATCAACTGGGAATTGATACCAAAAACAAAAGCTGAATTGTGTCAGCTTAATGTTTTCATGATCTAAATCACAATATAAAAGCCTGCAAATGGTAAGCTGTATTCACCGTAAAATTTCAAGACAAGGAATTATTCCTATATCAATCATTTCATTAAGCAATTTTTTAAGTCAATTAGCCGTATTTTTGATTAATCCAAAAGATTAATCCCATTACACTATTTGATAATTTAATAATCTCGCAGCTAATTGCCTTAAAAAATTTAACATTTATCAGGAGTAATTTTTATGGCTGTAACTCAACTTGCCGAACTCAATGAATTAGTTGCTCGCGTAAAAAAAGCCCAACATGAATTTGCTAACTTTTCTCAGGAACAAGTTGATCGGATTTTTCGTGCTGCTGCCCTTGCTGCCGCAGATGCCCGTATTCCACTGGCAAAATTAGCAGTGTCTGAATCTGGAATGGGAATAGTGGAAGACAAAGTGATCAAAAATCATTTTGCTTCTGAGTATATTTATAACGCCTATAAAGATGATAAAACCTGCGGTATTTTATCTGAAGATAATACGTTCGGTACCATTACTATTGCGGAGCCTATTGGCCTAATTTGCGGTATCGTTCCAACAACAAACCCGACATCTACGGCTATTTTCAAGGCACTTATCAGCCTGAAAACCCGGAATGGCATTATTTTCTCTCCTCATCCACGGGCTAAAAAGGCAACCAATAAAGCAGCCGAAATCGTCTTAAAGGCAGCAGTTGAAGCAGGAGCGCCAAAAGACATCATTGGCTGGATAGATGAACCTTCTGTCGAGCTTTCAAATGCGTTAATGCATCACCCTGATATTAATTTGATTTTAGCAACCGGTGGCCCTGGCATGGTGAAAGTGGCCTATAGTTCAGGCAAACCTGCAATTGGTGTCGGCGCCGGTAATACCCCTGTGGTCATTGACGAATCAGCAGATATCAAACGTGCCGTCGCCTCAATTTTGATGTCAAAAACCTTCGATAATGGGGTGATTTGTGCCTCGGAGCAATCAGTGATTGTTGTTGATGCTGTTTATGAGCAAGTTCGTGAACGTTTTTCAACTCACGGTGGATATATCCTGCAAGGAAAAGAACTGAAGGCTGTCCAAGATATTATTTTAAAAAATGGTAATTTAAATGCCGCAATTGTTGGTCAGCCAGCAACAAACATTGCTGAAATGGCCGGTGTTAATGTGCCAGAAAATACTAAAATTCTCATCGGTGAAGTCACGCTGGCCGATGAGACTGAACCTTTTGCTCATGAAAAATTATCGCCGCTACTTGCTATGTACCGTGGTAAAGGCTTTGAGGATGCCGTTGAAAAAGCTGAGAGATTAGTTGAGATGGGCGGTATTGGGCATACTTCATGCCTCTATACTGAACAAGATAATCAGGCTGAACGCATTAAATATTTCGGCGATAAAATGAAGACTGCCCGTATCTTGATTAACACACCGGCATCCCAAGGTGGAATCGGCGATTTGTATAACTTCAAGCTATCCCCTTCTCTGACGCTGGGTTGTGGTTCTTGGGGCGGTAACTCCATTTCCGAAAATGTGGGGCCAAAACATCTGATCAATACGAAAACAGTCGCTAAAAGAGCCGAAAATATGTTGTGGCATAAACTTCCAAAATCAATCTATTTCCGACGCGGTTCTCTGCCTATTGCGTTGGAAGAAGTCGCTACAGACGGCACAAAGCGTGCTTTTATTGTTACAGACCGCTTCTTATTCAATAACGGCTATGCCGATCAGGTTATCAATGTATTGAAATCTTACGGTATAGAAACTGAAGTCTTTTTCGAAGTTGAAGCAGACCCTACTTTGAGTATCGTCCGTAAAGGCGCTGAGCAAATGCATCTGTTTAAACCTGATGTCATTATTGCTCTTGGTGGCGGCTCCCCTATGGACGCGGCCAAAATTATGTGGGTGATGTATGAGCATCCAGAAACACATTTTGAAGAACTGGCCCTGCGCTTTATGGATATCCGTAAACGCATCTACAAGTTCCCGAAAATGGGTGTAAAAGCCAAAATGGTTGCTATTACCACAACTTCAGGAACAGGTTCAGAAGTAACGCCTTTTGCAGTTGTTACTGATGACGTAACCGGGCAAAAATACCCATTGGCAGACTATGCACTGACTCCTGATATGGCGATTGTCGATGCCAATTTAGTTATGGACATGCCAAAATCCCTGTGTGCTTTTGGTGGTCTGGATGCAGTAACCCACGCATTGGAAGCCTATGTTTCTGTTCTGGCTAATGAATATTCTGATGGACAAGCCCTGCAGGCACTGAAGCTACTGAAAGATTTTCTGCCTGCCAGCTACCACGAAGGTGCAAAGAATCCTGTTGCTCGTGAACGTGTCCATAATGCCGCGACCATTGCCGGCATTGCTTTTGCCAATGCCTTTTTAGGCGTATGCCACTCCATGGCCCATAAACTTGGCTCCGAATTCCATATTCCACACGGTTTAGCCAATGCGCTGTTAATCTGCAATGTGATTCGCTACAACGCGAATGACAACCCAACAAAACAAACCGCATTCAGTCAATACGACCGTCCACAGGCGCGACGTCGCTATGCAGAAATTGCAGATCATTTGGGATTAACCGCATCAGGTGATCGTACTGCTGCAAAAATTGAAAAACTACTGGCTTGGCTAGAAGAGATGAAATCTCAGTTAGGCATTCCCGCTTCTATCCGCGAAACAGGTGTTCAGGAAGCTGACTTTCTGGCAAAAATTGACAAACTCGCAGAAGATGCCTTCGATGACCAATGCACTGGGGCCAATCCACGTTATCCATTAATTTCTGAATTGAAGCAATTGCTATTGGATTCTTTCTATGGCCGTGAGTTCGTAGAACAAAACGGATCTCAGGAGGCAATAAAACCAAATAGAAAAAATAATAAGAAACAATAATAAATGATAGGCTGATGTAACTTAAAAGGCGTTAGGGTTACCCTAACGCCTTTTTTATTATGTCATTTACCTGGCCCAATAACTTTATGCCCATTATTGGATCGCAACGTTTGCCGTATTAAGCTTTTTTTGCCTTAGCCTCACGAATAACGTCACTATAGTGCTTACGGCACACTGAAACGTACTTTTCATTACCACCAATATCAACCTGAGCCCCATCGTAAACAACGTTCCCATCGCTGCCAAAGCGCAATACACGGCTGGCTTTTCTCCCACAATGGCAAATTGTTTTCAACTCCACCAATTTATCTGACCATGCGAGAAGATATTCGCTTCCACTGAATAACTCCCCTTGGAAATCGGTTCTCAGGCCATAACAAAGAACAGGGATATCATCATAATCTACAATTTCACATAGCTGTTCGACATGTTCTTTCGTCAAGAATTGGCATTCATCAATCAAAACACAATGAACTTTTTCCGCCTCATTTTCACTTCTGATAAGCTCGGCAATATTTTTTTCTGGTGAAAACAGCAAAGCTTCAGCGGATAAGCCAATACGGGAACTTACCTTTCCTTTACCGAACCGAGTATCGATTTCCGCTGTAAAAATCAGCGTCCTCATTCCTCTTTCGTTATAGTTATAGGATGATTGCAATAAGGAAGTTGATTTCCCTGCATTCATGGCAGAATAATAAAAATAAAGCTGAGCCATTGGCCCGTCCATCCTTTTGTCAAATTTAATCAGTCGGTATATCGCGGTAAGTTTACCATAAACTCAGATTGGGATTACTCCCTGTTATTGCTAAATGTGGGCTAGCAGAAACAAATTAGAACAAATGAGAAAATATTATTTTCATGATAATCATCACATTTGCGCATATAAAATCAGCACACAAGCACATTCTGCATGACAAATGAACGAAATTAACATCAAAAAGAAATAGTTATTTATCTTTCCACTCTTTGCATATTAATAATCATAGTGGTTTACTTTTGTTCAATTCGGTCACTATAATCATAACCAATAGATTACCCATAAAAAACTTTCAGCTTACACTAAACTCTTCAGCTTATTTCCAGAAGAAAAGTTAACGTTTCTTACAGATTGACTATAAATTAGTTTTATACGTCTCAGTTTATCCCTTACTCAACTTTACAGTAATCCGTCCTCAATGCTTATTGAAAAATGGCAATCTCAATAGCGTGATTAAAACACAATATATCGATTATCAAAAAAATTGCATTTTAAAATGACATGTTTTAGCCTGAGAAAGTAAATTCACTATTGCAGAAAATAAAATAGCATTCTATTATTATCCCTACATCAGCCATCATCATTATAATTTGAGACCAGGACAATGAGCGAAAATTTAAAATCCTTAAATAACATCCGTACCTTGCGCGCACAAGCAAGAGAATGTGAACTTACTACTTTAGAAGAAATGCTGGAAAAACTTACGACTGTTGTTGAAGAACGTCGCGATGAAGAAAGCCATGCTCGTGCACAAATAGAAGAGCGCACACGTAAACTTCAAGAATACCGTGAAATGTTGGAAAAAGACGGTATTGAATTAAGTGATTTAGTAGACGCTTTAAGCGGTAAATCTACTAGTAAATCTAAACGTGCTGCACGCCCAGCTAAATATTCATACGTTGACGAAGGTGAAACTAAAACCTGGACCGGTCAAGGCCGTACACCAGCTGTAATCAAGAAAGCAATTGATGAAGAAGGCAAAACACTGGACGATTTCCTGATCTAATCAGTTGTTTTCTAGACTCAATCACAAAAATACCCTATAAGGGGTATTTTTGTTTTTATGCTTAATATAACTAAGTTAATTACTGGCTGATGTAAAAATACAGAGATTTATATTAACGACTAAGTCGCTTTCATATTCTCATGTGCTAAAGAAGAATTTAACACTAACTTAGTTTTTTATTAACATAAACTGATAAAAAAGGAGCGATTAGCTCCTTTTTTATTTCACCACTACGCTGCCCGATAAAAGTCTAAGTACCAATCAACAAAGCGTTTTACCCCTTCCTTCACCGGAGTATCGGGTAAAAAGCCAATTTTATCGTAAAGCTCACTAGAATCTGCGCATGTTGATAACACATCGCCATCCTGAATTTCCATAAAGTTTTTCTTTGCTTCAATTCCTAATGAATCTTCAATGGCTTCAATAAAATCCCCCAGCTTTGTCGGTTGACCGTTACCGATATTGTAAACACGGTATGGTGCAGAACTGGCAGATATTTGCCCACCTTCAACTGACCAGTTTTTATTAGAAGCAGGAATGACAGCTTGTAATCTGATTATAGATTCAACAATATCATCGATATATGTGAAATCCCTCACCATATTACCATGGTTATAAATATCGATTGCTTTGCCTTCTAGCATAGCTTTAGCAAATTTAAATAAAGCCATGTCAGGGCGTCCCCATGGCCCATATACGGTAAAAAATCTCAACCCGGTAGTAGGAAGGTGATAAAGATGCGAATAACTGTGAGACATTAGTTCATCAGCTTTTTTCGTTGCTGCATATAAAGAAACAGGGTGATCAACAGAATCATCAGTAGAGAATGGCTGCTTTCTATTTAAACCATATACTGAACTTGAAGATGCATATAATAAGTGTTCCACATGATTATGGCGGCATCCTTCAAGAATATTGATATGACCGATGATATTGGCATCAATATATGCCAATGGATTTTGTATAGAATAACGCACGCCAGGTTGAGCACCCAAATGGATAACCCGCTGAAATTGATGCTTAGCAAACAATTCCGGGATGGCAACTCTATCGGACAAATCTAATTTTTCAAATTTGAAATTCGAATAAGGGAGTAATAAATTTAATCTTGCCTGTTTTAAATTAACATCATAATAATCATTGAGGTTATCGATACCGACAACCTCATACCCCATATTCAATAATCGCTGGCTAACATGAAAACCAATAAAACCAGCGGAACCTGTAACTAAAAATTTCATATAATAACTCAAATAACCGGATTGATTGAGGCCCCGCGCCCAATGCCATAGTATGTAAATCCACGCGATTGCAGGCGTTCAGGATCATAAAGATTACGTCCATCAAAAATCACTGGCGTTTTTAATGAATCCTTAATCACATCAAAATCAGGCGCTCTGAAGTTTTGCCATTCTGTACATATAATCAAAGCATCAGCACCCTTTAATGCTGCCTCTTTGGTACCCATTAAAGAAAGATCGTCACGCTGTCCATAAATACGGTGGGCCTCCTGCATGGCTTCTGGGTCATACGCATGTATTTTAGCGCCACATTCCCATAATGTTTCCATCAAGACACGACTCGATGCTTCACGCATATCATCCGTATTAGGCTTAAACGATAAGCCCCAAATAGCGAATGTTTTACCAGATAAATCATTACCAAAATGACGTTTTACAAAAGTAGGCAATTTTGTTTTCTGTTTTTCGTTAACCTGCTCAACGGCCTGAAGAATTTTTGGCGTATATCCAATTTGTTCAGAAGTACGAATCAATGCCTGAACATCTTTTGGGAAACATGAGCCACCATATCCACATCCAGGGTAAATAAAGTGATATCCGATGCGTGAATCAGAACCTATTCCCTGACGTACATTTTCAATGTCCGCTCCCAATATCTCTGCCAGATTAGCAATTTCATTCATAAAGCTAATTTTGGTTGCCAACATACAGTTAGCTGCATATTTAGTCAGTTCAGCACTGCGAATATCCATGACTATCATGCGATCGTGGTTACGATTAAAGGGTTCATAGAGTTCACGCATTACCTCAACTACATCTTCGTTATCACAACCAATGATTATGCGTTCAGGTCGCATGCAATCGGCAATTGCCGCACCTTCTTTCAAAAATTCAGGGTTAGAGACAACATCGAACGGAAGTTCTACATTGCGTTCTGCCAATGTTGCCTGCATCACTGCCCTGACTTTATCAGCCGTGCCCACTGGTACTGTTGATTTGTCAACAACGACTTTATAGCCATCCATATTTTCCGCGATGGTTCTGGCTACCGCAGTGACATATTGAAGATCGGCTGATCCATCTTCATCAGGAGGTGTTCCTACTGCAATAAACTGTAATTTGCCATGAGCAATACCGGCTTTGGCATCCGTTGTAAAATTCAGACGTCCTTCTGCATAATTTTTCTTTACCAAAGGCGTCAAACCCGGTTCAAAAATAGGGATCTGACCATTTTTCAGGTTCTCGACTTTTTTTGCATCAACGTCGACACAAAGTACATCATGCCCGACTTCCGCAAACACGGTTGCCTGAACTAAGCCCACATAGCCAATACCAAATACAGTAACTTTCATATCACACCTTAAATCACCAGTAGATTATTTTTCATTCCGATTTTGCAAAGTCATGACCCAATCCGTGAATAATTTACCCAGTTCCTTATGTTTCATGCCATATTCAACAAATGCCTGCATATAACCTAATTTATTACCACAATCGTGGCTACGTCCCTGCAAGTGATAAGCCTCAACAGGTTCTTTTTCCATCAGCATGGCAATTGCATCTGTCAATTGTATTTCATCTCCTGCACCTGGTGCAGTTTTTGCCAATAACGGCCAAATATTTGCAGATAATACATAGCGCCCAACAATAGAAAGATTTGATGGTGCTTCTTCTGGTTTTGGCTTTTCAACAACGCGAACAATAGGTTTGCTATCACCCGGTTTTAGTTCTTCGCCTAAACAATCGACGATACCATAATCCGAAACATTTTCTACAGGAACAGGTTCAACCAGAATTTGGCTTGCCCCACTACTATTAAAGCGTGATAACATTTCGCTCAAATTATATTTTGATAAATCAGTACTATATTCATCCAAAATAACATCTGGCAAAATCACCGCAAATGGCTCATTACCAATAAGCGGTTTGGCGCATAGCACGGCATGCCCCAACCCTTTTGCAATCCCTTGGCGGGTCTGCATAATGGTCACATGCCTTGGGCAAATAGACTGTATTTCATCTAATAACTGGCGTTTCACTCTTTTCTCAAGAATCGCTTCCAGTTCAAAGCTGGTATCAAAATGGTTTTCTATAGAGTTTTTGGATGAATGCGTAACCAGAATAATTTCATTAATGCCCGCCTGGATACATTCATTGACGACATACTGAATAAGTGGTTTATCCACAAGAGGGAGCATTTCTTTAGGAATGGCCTTCGTGGCTGGTAACATCCGAGTTCCCAAACCAGCAACGGGTATAACAGCCTTTTTTACCTTTTTATTTATTACTGACATTACATTGTCTCCTACTGCTCTGTTGTCACTGAGAAAATCCTTTACAGCTTAAACAATAGCATTAACGCCCTAAAAAAATTGTATGTGTGAAGAAAATCGTACTTGCAAAAATAACGCGCATGAGTATACCAGTTAATTCAACTAGATATACAGCACGAAAACATTTAATCACACTTCAGTGATTCAATATTTAGTATCACGATAAAATGATACATAAATGTTATAAATCAACTGATAAAGAGATGAAAAAAACATCAATTTTATTTCTATTATGCTATGCGCAGTATTAGTAAAAGAACTGTATTACCCAAAAGGACTGTGCGCACCGATTTAAATTGAATGAATATTCTTCAGTACAACGAAGGCAATTTGTTATCTCACGGTTTCTAATAATTACGGAACTTAATATATGTATTTAATCTGGTTGGCAGCAATCAAATGTTTTCTCTATAGAGAGTTATATAACTAATAATTTCAAAATCATCCGTGATGATCATATTCAAGCCCTGTTCCACCATGGCAGGCACTTAGCAAGCATTGCGACAGTTGCCCATATTCGAGTATCATCTGCCAATGATAGTCCGACAGACCTGTATTATTTATTATTCTCTTACATTTATTATATTTTTACATATCTTTGCAATATTGCTCATATTGACAGCAACCACTTTGAATAATTGGAGTTATTTTGACAAACATGTGTTCCTGCGGCAGTGGTTCGCCTTTCACTCATTGTTGTAGCCCCTATCTCGAAAATCATCGCCCTGCTCCGAATGCCGAATATTTGATGCGTTCCAGATATAGTGCTTATGTTACGCAAAATGCAGACTACCTTATCGCTACTTGGCATCCTGATTGTCAGGCTGAAAATTGGCGTGCAGAAATAGAGAAAAGTTTCGCGGGCGTACAATGGCTGGGGCTGAACGTTCTTGATACGAGCGAAGGTAAACATAATGACGAGGCCTATGTTGAATTTTCAGCTTGCTTTATTGAACAAGGAAAGCAAGATAGGCAATTGATTCATGAGCGTTCGCGTTTTTTGCGCATTGAACAACGCTGGTTTTATATCGATGGCGTTCGCCCTCAGACAGGCCGTAATAGCCCTTGTCCGTGTGGTTCAGGCAAAAAATACAAGAAGTGCTGTGAATAAATCAGTATTTGAGTATTAAACATAACAATTCACAGGTAGTGAAGAATATTCGGGGATCTCGTAATCCATGCAAAACACAAACATACAAAAAAAAATCTTGCGTACAATCTGTCCTGACGCTAAAGGATTAATCGCAAAAATCACAAATATTTGTTACAAGCATCAATTAAATATCGTTCAAAACAATGAATTTGTAGATCATTGTACTGGACGTTTTTTTATGCGCACAGAGCTAGAGGGTATTTTCAACGATGAAACACTTCTGGCAGATTTGGATGATGCCCTGCCGATCGGTTCAAACCGCGAATTAAATACAGCCGGTCGTCGTCGTATCGTTATCATGGTAACAAAAGAAGCGCATTGTATTGGCGATATCTTAGTAAAAAGCGCCTATGGTGGACTGGATGTTGAAATTGCTGCTGTTATCGGCAATCACACAACTCTGCAACACTTGGTTGAACAATTCGGCATTCCATTCCATTACATTAGCCATGAAGGTTTAACTCGTGAGCAACATGATGAAGCGCTAATGGCTCAAATCGATCAATATGGACCTGATTATGTTGTGCTCGCTAAATACATGCGTGTTTTAACACCAGCATTTGTTCAGCATTATCCAAACCAAATCATCAACATCCATCATTCATTCTTACCGGCATTTATCGGTGCACGTCCTTATCATCAGGCTTATGAGCGTGGTGTGAAAATTATTGGCGCTACTGCTCATTATGTAAATGATAGCTTGGACGAAGGCCCAATTATTACTCAGGATGTCATTAATGTGGATCACACTTACACTGCGGAAGAGATGATGCGTGCAGGACGAGATGTTGAAAAAAATGTTTTGAGCCAGGCATTGCACTCTGTTTTTTCTCAACGTGTCTTTGTATATGGTAACCGCACTATTATCCTTTAAAAAGTAAGAAGTTATTGAACGATAGAGCATAATCCGCTCATAAGGTTTAAAAAAACATCGTTCGATACTTTATTTTCAATAAACTACTTTACAGCGGCGGCTTATTTGATATTATGCCGTCCGCTGCTAACGACAGCGAACAATTCAAAAATCTGGTGGGGTTCCCGAGCGGCCAAAGGGAGCAGACTGTAAATCTGCCGTCACAGACTTCGAAGGTTCGAATCCTTCCCCCACCACCATCAAAGAGTCATCCTTACTTTAATATCACCCAATAATTAAATATATCCTGCTTCCGGGAAGGACAAGAACCTTCGGCCACCACTATCAGAGAATCACCTCCAATCCCCATCAGACACAACCTCCATCAGGCAATAGCGCACATATCCTGCTTTAGAGAAGTCCCAAAACCTTTCTCACAAGATTCGAATTAAGTACAGGGTAATGATAATGCCTATAGCGTATAGAATTACATGAAATGAGATAATGAAGTGTTGAGATAATGGAGTAAATCATGTGGCGTGTGTGATGTGCTAATCCGAAGGTGAGGAACAAAATGACGAATCACCCTTCCTCACCACCATCAAAAATCTACCCCAAGCCCTGAATGCATTACAAAAGCAATAAACGCATCTGGATTAAGTACCAATAGCGGAGCTGGGAAATCTGGATGTTCGCTCCGCTTATGCAATCGGCTACTCCATATCGCTAACAGAGTCGATGAAACGATTTAACACGCTTGAATGAGACTTTGATTTGTAGACATAACACTGATTCACTGCATCAGGTCGTGATATTGGAATGAAGCCTAAGCTTTCTCCCTCTTCCAATGCGCCGGAGTGGGAATCTGTAATACAAATATAATCAGATGACTGAATAAAATTAAGACAGCATTCTATATTGTCCATCTGTCGAATATTGACTTTTTCTCCATTTTTTATCATTTCCTCTTCCAAACTTTTTATCAAATTGCCTTTGTAGAGTACGGGATCACATAACCATGTTCTCTTTTTCAGTAATTGAGTAACGTCCCCATTCACTTCATTCAATAACTCTTTACGGCAGCAGATCCCTAAATTTGGCCCATCAATTTTCCGTACAAGACTGAATCTATCGCTAAGCACTTTTTCTGAACTTAAAATTATCGTATTACCCTCATAGTCAACTATTTCATCAATGTTATCATAACTGAAGCGTAATATATTTACTTGAGCATTATTTCTGTCCGCTGCTTTATAAAGCGAAATCAGATGCTTTTTCTTACCCCAATCATGGTATATATTTACCACATTACAAATACTCCCACTGATGTGTTTCTTTGTAATTTCTTTCTCTTTCAAATAGAGCTCTTTCAGGTCATTATATAACTCCACTCCGTCTTTGGTCAGAATCATCCCAAACTTCTCCCTTTTAAATAAGCGCTTTCCTAACGTCGCTTCAAAGTCTTTAATTGATTTAGCGACTGGGGGAGTCGTACGGTTCATCACTCTTGCCGCCTTGCTTAAAGAACCCATTTCCACCACCGCCATGAATGCTTCTAATTTACGAGAAAAAAACATAATTCACCGTTCCTATGTAACTTGTGGCTAAAATAATTTCCTTGAAATGGCCTTCTCATCAGGTAACCGCTAAATCAAACTTGATATTATGAAGGTATAGTTTTGTACAATAAAAATAGATATTTTTCAAATGACATTTATATAAAATGCCAGTCCCTGATGCAATAATGCGGTTTAGATGAACTATATAATTCATCTATATCATGATGAATATTCCACCGTGATTGTAAGCCATTAATAAATATAACCATGACCTACAAGTCCAAATTTCTATCAGAGATTGATTAACTCTTCTACTTTTTCATTAATTAATTTTTGTAACGCACAACATAAAATAAATTCAAAGCATAAAAAACCTCACGAAAATTATAATATCGCGTGTTTAATATAACATATTAAAACTAGTGAATTATCATAAATCCATTAATTCATTACTTGTTAATTTTGTGTTTTTTATTATTTATAAAACGATTCGACACTTTAAATTTAGGGTAGCGAGAGTATTATTCTCATAATAGTATTACATATAGGAGTAAAATAGCGAGATATCAAGATAGTTAGGTAAAATTTATTATTTAATAAATAGTTACATCTTTATTTATATCTGTTAACATTAAAAACAAGTATATTCTCAAGGTGATTATAACGATATGAAATTTATCTCATTCAATATTAATGGATTGCGAGCACGCCCTCATCAACTTGCTGCCATTGTTGAACAACACCAACCAGATGTGATCGGATTGCAGGAAATAAAAGTTCATGATGAAATGTTTCCCTTAGAAGAAGTGAGCAAACTGGGCTATCACGTTTTCTATCACGGTCAAAAATCACACTATGGTGTTGCCTTGCTTACCCGCCAGCAACCCATAGAAGTTCGTAAGGGTTTCCCTACAGATGATGAAGATGCACAACGTCGTATCATTATGGCTGATCTCGAAACACCATTCGGTTTATTAACTGTAATCAACGGCTATTTTCCTCAAGGAGAAAGTCGTGATCATCCAGTCAAATTTCCGGCAAAAGAAAATTTTTATCAGGATCTGCAATCCTACTTAGTAAATCACCATACTCCGGAATCACATATTCTGATCATGGGAGATATGAATATCAGCCCAACTGATCTTGATATAGGAATCGGAGAAAACAATCAAAAACGCTGGTTAAAAACGGGGAAATGCTCTTTCCTGCCAGAAGAAAGAGAGTGGATGGAACGCCTTAAGAACTGGGGCTTAATCGATACATTCCGGGCTAAACATCCCGAAATCAATGACCAATTCTCTTGGTTTGATTATCGCTCAAAAGGGTTTAATGATAATCGCGGATTACGCATTGATTTGTTGCTTGCCAGCCAATCCTTAGCAGAACGGTGTATCTCTTCAGGCATTGATTATGCTATTCGCAGCATGGAAAAACCGTCTGATCACGCTCCTGTCTGGACAGAATTTGAAATATAATTACCAAATTATGAAACATAGCACCATTAATTATGGTGCTATGTCTATGTTATCACGTTGATTATGTCTGATTAGCTTTATCTGCCTTTGTCTTACTCTGGCGGGATTTTGTCTGTTTCCCTTTTTTACCTTTTGCAGGAGCAGGGGGTAAATCCCTGAACGCCTTCAAATTCCGGTATTGTTTTGCCTGCCAGATTAATTGTTGCAACGTCTCCTGAAGAGGCAGCATAAAATCCTGATAGCGGAATTGCTTTTCGCTGATTTGCGTCAGTCGGGATTCCCAATGTGCTGTCATATCGGGTAATACAGCCATATCCGGTAATACATGAATCAACGCTCGCCCCGCAGGAGTGGCATGAATATGACGTCCTTTTTTATATAAAAATTCCCGTTTAAATAGCAGCTCAATAATCCCTGCCCGGGTTGCTTCCGTACCTAAACCGTCGGTTGCCCTCAGAACCTTTTTCAATGCCTTATCCTGAACAAACCGGGCGATACCCGTCATTGCAGACAATAATGTTGCATCAGTAAAAGGTCGTGGCGGTTGTGTCTGCCTTTCCACCACTTCCCCCTTCTCACACAAAAGCTCATCGCCTTTAGCAACAATCGGTAATGGAGTGCCTTCGTTCTCTTCATCTCGCTCCTTGTTACCAAGCAAAGTTCTCCAGCCCGCCTCTGCCAAAAAACGTGCTTTAGCGATAAATTTTCCGCCTGCAATATCGAGTTCAATCGTACATTTACGGAATACCGCATCAGGGAAAAATTGCATCAGATATTGCCGAGCAACTAAGCCATAAATATGACTTTCATTATCTGTCAAATTAATTTGGCTACTGCGGGCAGTAGGAACAATTGCATGGTGCGCATCAACTTTCTTATCATCCCAACAACGATTTTTTTTATCCACATCCAAAGCATCTTGAGGAAGCAAATGTGCAGCATGCACTGAGACAGCATTCAGGACCGCATGACGCCCTGCAAAATGTTCTTCTGGTAAATAACGACAGTCCGAGCGTGGATAAGTAATCAACTTATGGGTTTCATAGAGCCGCTGGCAAATATCAAGGACTTCTTGAGCACTCAAACCAAAACGCTTGGCTGCTTCAATCTGCAGGGAAGAAAGCGAAAATGGCAATGGTGCAGTTTCTGACTCCCGCTTATCCTGATAGGCTGTGACATAGGCAGGTTGCCCCGTAATACGCGCTACAACATGCTCTGCTAATGGACGGTGAATTACCCTTCCTTCCTCGTCCTGAAAATCGATGCATGATTCACTTGGCTGCCATAATGCCGTAAACCGATCTTCATTTGGCGTGACAATATGTGCTTTAACCTCAAAAAAATCTTTCGGCACAAAATGTTCTATTTCTTCATCACGACGAACAACTAACCCTAAAACGGGTGTTTGAACACGCCCAACAGATAACACCCCCTGATAACCTGCATTCTGTCCCAACAACGTATAAGCACGGGTCATATTGATGCCATAAAGCCAATCTGCTCTCGCTCTGGCAAGTGCAGAAACACACAAGGGAACAAATTCCCTGTTGCTTCTCAGACGTTCAATAGCTTTTGTGACTGCCTGAGGATTCAAGTCATTAATCAGGCAACGTTGGACATTTTGCTTTTTTTCCTTATCCAGCGCTAAAAAATCCAGCACTTCATCCACCAGCAATTGCCCTTCACGATCCGGGTCACCTGCATGGACAATTTCGTTCGCCCTTTCCAGTAGGGATTTAATTGTTTTGAGCTGCTTAGCCACGTCAGCCCGTGGCTTTAACTGCCATTTTTCAGGAATGATTGGTAAATCAGCCAATACCCAGCGGGCATAACGGGTATCGTAAGCATCTGGCTCAGCCTGCTCCAATAGATGACCAACACACCAGGTAACAAACTGATTATTACCGCACTCTATAAACCCATCCCCACGCCGATGAGGTTTCGGTAACACATCCGCTATAGCTCTCGCTAGGCTGGGTTTTTCTGCAATAAAAAGACGCATGGAATTATTCAATATTTACCTGTAAAAAATATACTTTAAATACATCATATTATTTCAACAAATTTTCTAAACTTCCCTTACTCGGATAGCCGCTCCTATAGTATTAGACATATTTTATGCTTGCCACAACTTTGAGGTATTCACATCACGAAACAGTGTGTGAACCAATCGTTCGGGGAAATAGTACAGATATTCACGGATACATGATTAATATCAATGACAAGAGAACGTTTGCCATTGCCGGAACGCAGTCATAAATCTGTTATAGCCACATTCATATACAGGATCTTAAGCAGTAACCGTATATTTTAGATAGAAAAAAGGCTTCATTTATGATCTGATAATCGTCGCCAAACTAATATCAAAATCAAGGATGAAGCCTGT
>NZ_JBBMXH010000075.1:0-24890 GCF_037996725.1 Xenorhabdus entomophaga | reverse complement strand
TCTTGCTGTGACATAGCCTTTTGTTCCTTTATTTCTCTATTTTTGACGACTTAAAGTTATAAAGGAGCGGCTATGTCATTTCAACTCATCATAAAAGTCGAGCATCGCGTTGATTTATATTTCCAGAGGTCGCGTCATGCGCGACCTTTCTGGCATCGGCAAATTGATCCCGCTACTTGCCAATTTACCCATATGACAATACATCGCGCAGGCAGCATCAATCAAGGACATGGCAATAGCCGCCCCGCTACCCTCACCAAGACGCAAATCTAAATGCAGATAAGGTTGCAGATTCAAATGATATAGTGCCAGTGCTGAGCCTTTTTCTGCCGACATATGGGAAGGAATACAATAATCCCGCGCGATGGGTGAGATCTGACACGCTGCCAGCGCTGACGCATAAGATAAAAAACCATCGAGTACAACAGGCACACCGGAAGCCGCGGCTCCCAGAATCACGCCCGTCATGCCAACAAGATCAAATCCCCCGACTTTTGCCAACACATCAAGGGCGTTTCTGCTATCCGGCCGATTGACAGCAATGGCTTGCCGTACAATGGATTGCTTGTGCACCAACTGCTCAGGGGGAAAATTCGCCCCCAACCCGACCACATCACAGGGATCACTCTCTGTCAGGACACAGGTAACCGCTGCCGCCGAAGTCGTATTGGCAATGCCCAGCTCCCCTATGCCAAACACCGTTATCCCTGCTGCAATACGCTGTTGCACCAGTTGTGCACTTGCCAACAATAGCATTTCAGCCTGCCCGTAATCCATCGCCGAACCCTGCGCAATATTACCGCTCCCCCGCGCAACTTTCAGAGACAACAAATGTTCAATCGGTTCACAGTCAATGCCAATATCCACGGGCAAAACCTGCGTTCCGCTGTTTTTCGCCAATACACAAACACCTGTTAATCCCTCCAACATATTGCGTGCCTGTATGGCAGTGACATTTTTAGGCGAAACAGCCACACCTTCATCATATACACCGTGATCAGCGCACATCACAATGATCTCTTTTTGCAGATCCCGCAGATCACGAATGCCTGACATGCCGGACAATTGTATCGCCAGCGTTTCCAGCCGCCCTAAGCTACCCAACGGCTTGACCAAACTGTCAATGTGCTGTGCCGCTTTTTCCATATTCACCCGAGTTAAGGGGCGAATTGCACTAATCAGAGATTGAAGAGTCATCTTTATCCTTCCGCCCAATGAATGATGCCCCCGCAGGTGGGCAACCTTATTTATTGCCAAATCATCGCCAATAAGAAAATAACTTCCCCTGCTTCAATTGCAGCACCCAACGTATCACCGGTTTGCCCGCCAAGGTGATAATTAAAATACAAAGCAAGCCCATAAATCACGAACAGGGTTATCATCATTGCCGTTAAGCCCTGCCAGTTCCCCAGCACCATGACCAACACTGCCCCTCCTAACAAAGTCAACGCAGCAGAGTAAGAGGTAATCCGGCCAATATAACTACTTCCCATCCCTTCACCTTCACGGGCATAACGTTGCTCATACATTAAAAGTACTACCGCTGTGCGCCCGACAATCGGTGCACATGTCAATATCGCGAGCAGGTCAAAAAAGGAGTAATAAGAGATTTCTGAAACAGTTAATGTTTTAATCAATATGCAGAAAATTAACCCGATGCCGCCATAAGTCCCAAGCCGGCTATCACGCATGATCTCCAACATTTTTTCTCGCTGGCGGGCGGAGAAGATCCCATCACAGGTATCCGCCAATCCATCTAAATGTAGCCCGCCCGTTAGCAGAGCCAATACCAGTACATAACTAATCGCACCAATATACATTCCTCCGCCAGACTGGCTGATAGAGAGCGATACCAAACCAGCCAAGCCACCGACAATCAGGCCGACTAATGGAAAATAGGGAACACCACGCCAATATTGCTCGAAATGAACCCCCGCCCCCCATCTTTCAGGAACAGGAAGCCGTGTTAAAAACTGTAATGTGGCCCAAAAAAGGCTCAGTTTCATTTAATCTTTACCTCAATGCCTGAAACCAAAAACCAGACTTCTTTAGCCGCCCGTGCTAGCTTTTGGTTGACACGTCCAGCGATATCGACAAAATGGCGCGCCAATCTGTTTTCAGGAGTGATCCCCATTCCTAATTCATTGGTCACCAAACAGACTGGCGTAGGACACCACACACTGGCATCAATCAGGTCATCAATCTGATGATGGATAGACACCTCCAATGATGCAAAATCCAGTTCATCAGGTGATTTTCCACCCGATAAATCAAATAATAAGTTAGCAATTAATGTCGTGACACATTCAAGTATAACGCCCTCCTGAGGTTGGCGGTGCTGGCGGATAACGGAACCTAAGTTTTGATGGCCTTCCCAAGTCCGCCAATGTGCCGGTCGTTCCTGTTTATGTCGCTCAATACGGGCCGCCATTTCGGCATCTGTCACCTGAGCTGTGGCAATATACAATACCTGTTCACATTGTTCAGTAATCAGGCGTTCAGCATGGCTGCTTTTTCCACTGCGCGCCCCCCCTGTCACCAAAATCATGGCGTGACTCCATCACATACTACGTTTCTTTCTCTCAACAATTCGTGCTCACGCATTAGCTGGTAAATTCGCCCGATATCCAGATGTTCGCGCATGCTGGCAGCCAATATGTTGAATTGTTTTTCTTTATGTTGGCAGTAACTGAAAGCCATATTTTCCAATGGAGCGTAACCCTTACGTATACGAAGCTGATTTAATAACGACCGGGTGAAAGCATTCTGGTCAAACAGGCCATGCAGATAACTTCCCATCACCAAGCCATCCTGAGTAACAGCGCCATCAAACCAGGTTTTTTCCTCACCATTGTGTAAATACATTTTGGCGAAAGGCGTTGCCTGCTTACCAAGCCGGGTCACTCCCATATGAATTTCATAACCCGTAACCGGCTGTTCGCTGCATAAATTCAGCATCCCCGATAATGCCGGCATCACAACGCCCGTCACTTGTGCCGTCTGCTTTTCGTGAGAGAACTGTGTTTCAGTATCCAATAATCCCAAGCCTGCCATTTGGGTTAAGCCGGATTCCACTTCATCCACAATCTGCTTACCCAACATTTGGTAGCCGCCACAGATCCCAATAATCGGCACTTGTTTCTGGTGAGCGTTTTTTGGGTGAACTTTTTTTTGGTGAAGATTGATAATGGCCTGATCAAGCCCTTGGATTTTTAGCCATGCCAAATCACCTAAGGTATTTTTACTGCCGGGAAGAATAATAAGATCAGCCCCCTGAAGCGCAGCAGGCTCAGAGACATAACGCAGATGCACATCCGGCTGAGCCGCCAACGCGTTGAAATCCGTAAAATTGGCAATATGAGGATATTGAATCACCGCGATATCGAGATAATCTCCTGCTTCTTTCTCCGACTGATCATATTTCCCCAACTGCTCATGTTTCCTCAACTGCAAAGCAACACTGTCTTCATCTTCCAGATCCAGGTCCAGCCACGGTAAAACACCCAAGATCGGGACTTGCGTCAAGGCTTCGATCTGATCAATACCCGATTTTAATAACGCCGGATCACCACGAAACTTATTGATAATCACGCCCTTGACCCGTTCTTTTTCCTCTGGCTTGAGCAAAGCCAGCGTGCCGTAAATCGATGCAAATACCCCACCCCGATCGATATCGGCCACCAGAATCACAGGCGTATCCACTAATTCAGCCATGCCCATATTAACGATATCGCGATCACGCAGATTGATTTCTGCCGGACTGCCCGCGCCTTCTAACACCATAATGTCCGTTTCTGCCGCCAGGCCGTTATATGCCTCCAGAATTTGCTGGAGCAGTTGGGGTTTATGTTCGTGATATTCCACCGCATTCATGCTGCACATGACTTTTCCCATGAAAACCACTTGCGCTTTACGATCGCTGGTGGGTTTCAGCAACACAGGGTTCATGCGGACATCCGGTGCAATACCTGCTGCTTCTGCCTGAAATATCTGTGCTCGCCCCATCTCTTTGCCATCGGCAGTAATGCCAGAATTCAGTGCCATATTCTGTGATTTGAAAGGAGTACAGCGATAGCCATCTTGCGAGAATATTCGACAAAATCCCGCCACCAGCACACTTTTTCCTACATCAGACGCCGTTCCCTGAATCATCAGCGATAATGTCATTGTCTGTCCTCCCTTATTTAATTGGCTTCACGCAAAATCGCAAAAAGTTCCTGCTCACTCTTACACAAAGGTAAGCCGGTTTCACAATGAAGTTTCACTAACCACGGCTGTGTTAAGCCTGCCTGTTCAAGTTGTGTTTTTTCCCGTAGTACAATCTCCGGGTTACCGGCACTGATCATTTCACCATCCGCCAGTACATACACACCATCACAGACCTGATAGATCAAATCGATATCATGGCTGGAAATGATGATCCGTTTCCCTTTATCGGCAATCATGCCGATGATTTCCAACATTTGTTTGCGACCTGCGGGATCAAGCCCTGCGGTGGGTTCATCCAATAGCAAATAATCAAACTCCATCACCAATGCCCCCGCAATGGCGACACGCTTTTTCTGTCCGAAGCTCAAGTATTGAATGGGTTTGTTACGGAAAGTATGGGCATCCACCAAAGTCAGCGCCTGTTCGATCCTGCGCCGGATTTCTGTTTCATCAACCCCCAGATTACGTAAACTGAAAGCCAGATCACTTTCTATATCGGTATAAAAAATCTGCTGATCGGGGTCTTGAAATACGGTAACAACATGCTGTCGCAACGCCATCAGGCCTTTTTTACTGTAATCCAATGGCGCATTATTCCACCAGACCGCCCCTTGTTGCGGACGCAAAATTCCGGAAAGGTTCATCAGTAACGTCGATTTACCACAACCATTCGCTCCGATAATCCCGGTAACTTGATGACGGCTGAAATCAAGGGTCAAATCTTTCAAGATAGGTTCATCCTGATAACCGAAATACAGTGCCCGTGTTTCTAACATATTGTCCGCCTCTTCTGTTTTTCCTATCCACACTCAACCGGCATCTCATAAATGAAAATCGCCCTGATACAACTTGAGTTCCAATGCGACACTCATTTGCTGATAACGGCTTATCACCCGCGAAAACAACATGCTGATCAGCATTGCCAGCGAACGGTAACTGGTTTTCAGGGATGTATAACCAAACCGTAATGACTGTGCATGATGGATTGCCACCGCTTCTTCCAAAAAGATAAAGATAAAACGCCACGTCAGCAGAATTTGCTCGATCAACAAGTGAGGAACACGACAAAACCTGAGCAGTTTGATCATCTGTTCAAATGGCATGTTCATCATGAACCAGAACGTTGCCGATAGCGCCGCCAGACTGCGCCAGAGAGCCTGATTAGCCATCACCAATCCTTGTGGGTCAAGGCCGAACCAATATCGTCCGGCCTGAAATCCCCACAGCAGGCTGTCCGGCTGTGGGCTTGCTGACAATACGATGGCAATCAGGCCAAGCCCCAAAAAACCCACAGGGAGCAACAACCATTTCAGGTAACGCAGTAAGCTAATTCGCAACAGATAGCAGCTAAACATGGCAAGCCCGACAACCAACGCAGCCTGCCATACCGGAGAAAGCACCATTGCCGCAGCCATGAATAAGAGGTACAGGGCGAATTTCGCCCTGGGATCTTTATCACGCCAACGGCTCTGGTAGCTGAGTTTATCGATTCCGATCATGATCTTTTCGACTCATGATCTTTTCGGGTACGGCGATAATAACCAAGAATGTAGAAAATTACGGCAGTGCCCAGACATCCCTGTAACGTGAACAACAGGCTTTCTATTTCTCCACTGGCTGGTTTATATAAGGATTCAAACCACGGAGTATAATCCGGAGCAATTTCCATGATTTGTGCTTCTGCCTGACCATCTGCCCCACCAAATTCCCCACCGTGGTCAATGAAAAATGGAATGATGCACAATGCCGCAACGAGGGAGAGTAATATCAATGTCTTTTTCATCTTCAACACTCCTTAAGCACTACGGGCCTGAATTAATTGTCTTTTAACGAGCTGGTCGTAAATCAATACCGTCAGTAATCCTTCAGCCACCGCGATAGGTAGTTGGGTTATGCAGAAAATACCCATAAATTTGAGGGTGGCGGCAGCCATACCCAGTTGCGGATCGGGGAAAGCAACACCCAACTGAACGGAAGTCACGGTATAAGTCACAATATCGGCCACAAAGGCACACAAGAAGACACTGACATCTTTGCGCATTCCCATTTTGCAGGAAAACCGCCATACCAGATAACCCACCAATGGGCCGATCACGGCCATCGACATCCCATTGGCCCCTAACGTCGTGATACCACCATGTGCGAGCAATAATGCCTGAAACAACAGGACAATCGCGCCAAGTACCGCTACAACGGAGGGACCAAACAAAATCACGGCTAAGGCAACCCCTGTCGGATGGGAGCAACTGCCGGTGACAGAAGGAATCTTCAATGCCGAAAGAACGAAAATAAATGCCCCGCACAGTGCCAACAAAACCTTCTGATTACTGTCTTCCTGCACAATTTGGCGTAACCGGACTAATCCTGCCGCCAAACAAGGCAAAAAAGCCAGCCACCATGCCAATGCCCACATCGGTGGCAAAAATCCCTCCATCACATGCATAGCAAAGGCTTCTTGTGGCGCCAACGTCAAAGATAATGCCAGAAACAGTGCGATAACCGCACCAGATAACGAAAACTTCGTTAGTTGCTGTTGCATAATTCACCTCGATAATTGCCAGTTTTTATTAATCAAAATCGTTGAGAAATATGATAAAGCCTGTTCACGGTCTGCTGCGTCGGGGGAGACATCAGGAGGCTGTGTCGCAAGATCACGCCAGCACTGTTCCGTCGGTAATGTGGCATCTGCCATCATCAACGCATGTTCCAGTAAGTTGTGCCGACGCAGCAGTTCATGTATCAGCGCGAAACGCGAATAGACTTTCATCAGGACAATACAATCATGGTTAAGTAACGCCTGTTCCAGAACGGTTTCAGGCGCCATACAGGAGATAACGGCCAGTGTCTGATTTTCCATCGCCAATGGCATGACACCCGCCGCCGCAATGGCCGAGAATGAAGTAATCCCCGGCACAATTTCCAGCCAAGGCGGATTTTTCATCTGTTCCGCAGCTATTTGTTCCAAGGAAATCATTCGTTCTAAAAGGAATACCCACGTGCTGAACAGCATGGGATCGCCCAAGGTGATAAAACCCACTTTCCTGCCGCTGGCAACCTCCTCTTTTAAGGCTTGCGCCACTTCATTCCATACTGCTTCTTTTGCTGACCTCTCGCCTTTCATTAAAAAATGGTAAGTGCATACTTGAGTCGTGGGTGAGAGGTATTCTTCGATAATGGAATGAGCGAGGCTTTGAGTGCCTTTTTTACCCGTCGGGGTATAAATAACATCAAGTTCAGAGAGAATACGCGCCGCCCGCACGGTAATCAGATCGCTGGCTCCCGGCCCGACGCCCATGACATACAGTTTTCCGGCCTTGATTTTTCCACTCATCAGACTTTCTCCTCATCATTGAGGGCACAGGTAAGATGATCCACAAACATCTGCCGAACCATTGGGTTTTCACCCAATCCCTGCAACCAAGGGACGGCGATAATCCCCACTTTTTCCAACTGAGATTTCCAGGAACCTTCTTCATTTGAAGCCATATCATTGATGGCATGATCCCCTGCCACCAGCATCAGCGGCATCAGGTAAACTTTGCAGATCCCCTGTTCTTTTAACCCCTTAATGATCAAGGGAAGTTCAGGGTAGCTTTCTATTGCGCCGACGCGTGCCGGAAAGTGGTAATGGTTCATCAGATGATCCAGACAGGCATAAGCAGAAAAAGCATGATGCGTTGCGCCGTGCCCCATAAAAACGACACATTCATTACCCGCCAATCGCGGAAGCTGGTGGCTCAATGCCTGCATCAATTGCACATAATCGTCAAAACGGGTGAGCAGCGGAGTACCCAGTACTATCCGTTTAAAGCGGGGACGGAATTTTTCTACCTCATAAAGTACCTTTTCATACTCATCACCATTAATGATATGCAGGCATTGAACCGCGATATCGTTATAGCCTGCATGGTGTAATCTGGTCAGCGCATCATGGGGCGTATCAATATGAATGCCGTCACGCTGGCACAATTTGCGGATGATCATGCCGGAAGTAAAAGCCCGAAATAATTCCCTGTCCGGGAAAACTGACGCCAGTTGCTGCTCACAGGCTTCGATATTGTTTTTTAGCGTTTCCGGATAACTGGTTCCAAAACTTATCACCAATAATGCTTTCTTCATTTTGCTCTCCCTTATTGGTTACCTATCTTGTTGGTTACCTGCCTTGAAAAATCCGCCAAAAACTGCGCCATCTCTTCCATCCCATGAGCCTGCTTTATGTCTTCTCCTGCAAATGAGTGATCCGGACGGCAAATCACGATGCAGGGCAAACCAAGGGAAAGGCACGGTTCAATTTTTTCTTTGAAACCGCCCTGTTCGCCGGATTCTTTGGTAATCACAACTTCCGCCTGACAAAATTGGTAAAATGCCCGGTTAAAATCAGCACTGAACGGGCCTTTCAGGGCAAAAATCTGATCCACAGACAAACCACAGGATTCGCACATCGCCAGAACTTCCGTTGTCGGCAACACACGGGCCAGCACCGTTTTTCCTTTCAGGCGGGTCACATAATCGACTAATTGTTTACTGCCCGTGGTCAGCAAGATCCGTGAACCTAAACTGGCCGCCACTTCACACGCCTGTTCAACGTTTGCCACTTTATAAATAAGAGGATGTTTAATAGCGTCAATATCGCTGGGGCGAATATAACGAATGAGAGGAAGTCCCAGCGTTTGACAGGCATTCACAATGTTGTGGCTCAACTGTTCGGCATAAGGATGGGAAGCATCGATCACCATTCTCGTACCCCGCTTTCGCAGATATTCGGCCATGCCTTCAGATTCCATCCGGCCAATGACAATTTCCCCCCGGATCCCCATTGCCTGTTGTGCTCCCGTTGGCGTAGCCACTGACAGGCCATAATCTATGCCGGCAGTGTCCATCATTACGCAAATCTGGCGGGCATCACTCGTACCGCCAAAAATGTGAATCAGCGGCGGTTTCATAGTTTGTACCCTCTGGGAGTGATCATCAGCCCATCGCGTATGTAAGTTGACTGATTACCCACAATCACCAGACTGCGCATGTCCACGCGGGAAAAATCCATAGCACCAAACGTCGTCAGCCATTTTTCCTCATGCTTGCGTTCCGCCGCTTTTACCACACCGACGGGCGTCTCAGCCGATTTCCACGGGGCCATCAAAGCAAATGCCCGTGCCAAATGTGCTTCCCGTCCCCGGCTGCGTGGGTTGTAGAAACAGACGACAAAATCCGCTTCTGCCGCAGCCTGTACCCGTTTTTCAATCACCTCCCACGGTGTGAGCAGATCACTCAGGCTGATATGACAAAAATCATTCATCAATGGCGCGCCAAGCAAGGCTGCACAGGCCGTACTCGCGGTAACGCCTGCAACCAGCCGAACTTCTACGTTGCGTTTTTGCTGACTGACCAATTCCAGAATCAACCCCGCCATGCCATAAATACCCGCATCACCGCTACAAACCACCGCCACATTTTTGCCCTGTTCTGCCAGTTCGATTGCTGTCTGGCAGCGTTCAATCTCTTTGCACATGCCGGTTTTGATGATCTCTTTATCGCCCACCAGCGGTTTCACCAAATGGGTATAGGTTTTGTAACCCACCACGATGTCAGCAGCCTTCAATGCAGCAACCGCTTCCTGCGTCATCATGGCTTCACTGCCCGGGCCAATTCCAATAACGGTTAACATGGATGCCGTACTCCTAATGTAATGGTGACCCCCTGCTCACGCAGGGTATGGCCAACCAGATGCCCCTGACTCATCAGCCAGGCCACAGGTTGGGAGACACTGCCTGTGCCCACAGTTTTGCGAACAAATTCAGAGGCCGGAAATGCCTGTTCCTGTTCACATTGGGCGAGTTGATTAACAGAGAAGATCTGAAACGGAATCTGGCGCTCTTCTGCCAATTGGATTAACGCGGGTTCGGTTTGTTTTAGTTCCACACTGCCGATGGCTTTTAATGCCAGAGGATCAAGATCATGTCCTGCCAGATGATATTCCAGCAACTGTGTTATCCGGCTGGCTTCAACGCCACGCCGGCAGCCGATTCCCGCAACAATGCGGCGGGGAACCAATTTGAATGCTGGGATTAGCAACTCCAGTTTTGCACTGCCATAGCTGACATAGACCAACGCATCTAACTTAGATAGCCGATTTAAATCGGTAACAGGAATAAACCCGCGCGTATCGTAGCGGCCTTGTTCGCTGTTTAAGGCAGGATGCCACCAAATCCCCACACGCTTACCATTGACCAGCATTTGATTAATGGTTTTAACGTTGGCACGGAAATTTTCCATCTTTCCGTCAACCTGTTGAGCCAATACATCCAGCGCGGCGATTTGGTTAACATCCGTCGCAGTAGTGATCACCGCCTGACCATCAAGAATATCCGCCACCTGCCGGGCCAAATCATTGGCACCGCCCATATGCCCTGACAATAAACTGATAGCAAATTGCCCTTTTTCATCCAAGACCACCACGGCCGGATCAGTCATCTTGTCCTTGAGCAGAGGGGCGATAACCCGAATGGCAATCCCCGTTGCCCCAATCATGATCAAAGCGCCATATTGAATGAACGCCTTGCGTACCGTATTGGCAAAAGTGCCGTCAAATGCCGTGAATCCTGTTTCCTCCCATTCAGGAGAAGTAAAACAGTCCATGGCCAAATGGGATTGCAAACGACGGGCCAGCGCCATACCGCCTGCGGTCAGACAAAACAGGGCAATGGCGTTTTGAGATATGACGTTTTCAGGAATAGCCTGATTAAGCGTGACGGTATTCATGGCTGAACCCCGCGTCATATAATTTCGAGTAATGGTACTCTTCCCCAAGAAAAGCACCGACCAAGATTAACGCCGTCTTACGAATGCCAGCGCTGCGTACCTGATCTGCAATCGTGATCAAAGTGCCACGCACAATCTGACAATCCGGCCAGGTCGCTTTATAAACCACGGCAACCGGCGTCTCTTGTACATAACCGCCCCGAATCAAACGAGCCACAACCCCTTTAATGTCCTGTACCGAGAGGAAAATCGCCATTGAAGTCTGGTGAGCGGCAAAAGCCTCCAGCGTCTCCCGTGGCGGCATGGGGGTCCGGCCTTCTATGCGGGTGATAATCAAACTTTGCGCGACTTCGGGAACGGTATACTCCACGCCAAGTTGTGCGGCGGCTCCGAGAAATGAACTCACTCCCGGCACAGAGACAAATCCAATCCCCCGGGTTGCCAGCTCTTCAGCCTGTTCCCGGATAGAACCAAACAGCGATAAGTCTCCGGTTTGCAGACGAACCACCAATTTGCCCGCTTGTACGCCATTCACCATCAAGGCCGTGATTTCCGGTAATGTCAGCACCGCGCTATCATGGCATTCAGCATCTTCACGGCAATATTCCAGCAGTTCACGGTTAATCAGCGAACCGGCATAAATGACAACCTGAGCCTGTTGCAACAATTGGTAGCCTTTCAGGGTTATCAAGCTTTTGTCCCCTGGCCCTGCCCCGACAAACCAGACTTTTTCAGTATCAAAATCGGCTTTATCCATATCAGTTTTATCAATAGGTTCAGACATGATCCGGCTCCTTTTGCCAATTCGCCTCTTGTGCCGAATCTTTCTGGCAGGAGATCAAATAAGTAGGATTATTGGGCTTGAAATAGTGCCCTTGCCCCAATGCAGTCAATTCCCCCACCTGAATTTCACGACCATCAAGTGATGTCACCTGACAGGCTTGCAGGTGCAACAATGCCTGCGTGAAATTTTCCAGCAGGATAAAGGTCATCACCAAACGTCCACCTTGATTCAGGTGTGCCAACGCCCAATCGATCATTTCAATCAAATTCCCACCCGTTCCGCCAATAAAAATGGCATCTGCGCTGTCTTCCAATGGCACAGGGGCATCACCTGACTGAACACGGACCGTGTGACAGCCAAAATGCCGGACATTCTCAGTAATCAACGCCAACGCTTCTTCCTTGCGTTCAATAGCCAAAATATCCAGCGTGGGATAACGCAATGCTGCTTCAATACTGACACTGCCTGTACCGGCACCGACATCGATAAAACGTCTGGCTTTTTTCAGTTCCAGCCGTTCTAATGCCAATGCCCTAATCGCTTCTTTGGTCATGGGGATGCGATGACCGCGCAAAAACAGTTCATCTTTCATTCAGGATCACCACCACATTCAAGCCATAATTAATGTCGCCACGTTGTGCGACCTGTTCCGCGTTTAAACAAACAATCTGTTCATTTTCCTGTGACAGATTTTCACCAATCACCATGCAGCGCTGCTGCCCGCGTGCCAGAATTTCTTGCGCGATCTGATAAGGACCAGTCACCTCATCCGTCACCATCGCAATTTTTTCGTGCCGGAGCAGCCAGTCAAAATCCGGTTTTCGTCCGTGGCTGCTGGTGAGATAAATGTCATTCATGTCCAGCAACATACGGGCGCACAAATATTGAACCGAACTGATACCAGAAATGATGCGGACGTTTTGCTCACCCATTTGTCCACCCGTATGTAACCCAACAAAATGTTCGGTGATCCGCTTGCCAATGCCATAAAAGAGGGGATCACCCGAAGCCAGTACCACAATGTGCCGATGCTGGTTCTGTTCAAGCCAGCGCATCAATCCGTCCATATCGGCATTCAAACGGCGGGTTTCACCGCTGAAAGAGGGGAATTCGGCAAGGTGACGCTTGCCGCCGACCAGCACTTCCGCCTGTTTGATTGCCTCCAATGCAGCCAATGTCTGGTTTGCCGCCGCGCCAGGGCCAATGCCGACAACAGTGATCATCGCAAGCCCTCCACAAAATCTTCGACGATTTCACTCACAGGCCGATTGCAGCCCAATATCTGGTTATCAAAAGAGAAAAGAATGGCATCACACTGTGGCTTGTTGCTGGCGAAACGCAGCATCTGCCCGATACGTCCGCAGATTTTTTGGGCAATTTGGGAAAAAACGTCCTGCCAACCCTGTTCGGCAATCAACTCAATGGCGGCCTCGGTGGTATCACATTGATCCACTGCCTGAATCAGTTCGAAAGGTGCTCCCATCAAGGCCAGATGGGCAATCAGCGTCTCCATGCGACCATCAGCAATGTGGCTGTGGGTGTGGAAAATACCGGCGGCGATTTTCACCAACTTGCCAACATGCCCCACCAGCACCACATGGCGAAATTCCAAACGTACCGCTTCTTGCAGCATATAACCGACAAAATTACTCATCGTGACAACACAATTAGCATCAATGCCCAATTGCTGGCTGACAAAACGCTCACCATGATTTCCCGGCACAAAAATAATGCGATCCAGACCATTGGCGCGTTTGGCTTCCAGTTCAAGCGCCAGCGAACGCTTCCAGCTCTCTTCGGACATCGGTGTCACAATGCCCGTCGTGCCGATGATCGAAATCCCGCCCTTGATCCCCAACCTATCGTTATATGTTTTCTTCGCCCGCTCTTCGCCTTCTGGGGCGAAAATCACAATATCCGCCCCACGATGCGGGCCAATCACCTCCCGAACCGCTTCTTCAATGGTATGCCGTGGCGTTTTATTAATGGCCGCCCAACCAATGGGCAAACCAACTCCTACGCGCGTTACCCGCCCAACACCTTCACCACCCTCCAGCGTAATCACGCCGCTGTCATTCAGCGCAACACGGGCAAAAATCAACATGCCATGAGTCGCATCCACATCATCACCACCATCTTTACGGATAGCGGCAATCGCCTGCTGACCTTCGATCAAAGGTTGCTCGACATTCAAAGCCAAGGTGACACCAGAAGGTGTGACAATCGAAACCTGATGGATAACCTGCTGACGCAGGATCATTAACGCCGCCACCCGGGCAGCGGCTGTGGCACAAGATCCTGTGGTGTAACCTTTGCGATACTGTTTTCCCCTATGCCAAACTGTTCCGGGGCTATTTATTGCAAATCCATCCACGCCAAAACCTTCTGTCCGGCTATCACGGATTTCATCCATGCTTCACCTCCGGCATCCGATAAAGGATGGCATTAATAATGGCAGCGGCAATGTTGCTTCCCCCCTTGCGCCCTTTTGCCGCTATGCAGCTCAGTCCACTGTTAATCAGGGCATTTTTGGATTCTTCCGCACCAACAAAACCAACGGGTACACCGACCACGGCAATCAGTGCTGACTGATGTTCCATCAGGCGAAATAGCGCGGTCGGTGCATTGCCAAAGACAAAAATCTTCTCCCCTGACTCTTGCATGGCAAGATCAACTGCCGCCATTGAACGCGTGATTTGCCGGGCTTTTGCTATTTGAATGACGCTGGGATCGCTGACATAACAACGGCACTCACAGCCATACTGAGCCAGACGCGTTTTGTTGATCCCTGACAGGGCCATTGTGGTATCGGTATATAACGTACAGCCGCGTGAAATACCGCCACGAATCAGCGACAAAACATCAGGGGAAAAATGGAGGATATCGAGCCAATCAAAATCGGCGGTGGTGTGAATAACCCGTTTGATCACCGCTTCCTGATCCGCATCCGCAAAGCAATAACCAGGACGCAATTCATCAATAAGGCGAGTGATTATCTCGAAACTATTCTGTTCAATCTGTTGGGGCTGTTGAATATAATCGTTCATGCTACTCCCTCCTTATACCATCACACTGAACAGGCTATGCAGCAGCGCAAATAACAGGAGTGCCATCACTGATGCAACTATCATCATCTGTACAGACTGCGGGATATCGTCAGGTGTGACTTCGCGCTTTGCATCACCAATCCACGGTTTTTCTACGCGCTGGTTAAAATAAACATTCGGCCCGCCAAGACGGATACCCAATGCCCCTGCGACGGTGGCTTCCGGCCAGCCGCTATTGGAGCTACTGTGTTGATAACGATCGCGCCAGCCGATACGCAGTGCCTGCCGGAAATCCAACCCTTGCCATTTCGCAGCCAATGCCAGTAAAAGCCAGCCCAAACGGGCGGGCAGCCAATTCGCCACATCGTCCATACGTGCCGAAAACATCCCCAGCGCACGGTAACGGGGCGTTTTATAACCCACCATTGAATCAAGGGTGTTAATCGCTTTATAAGCCATAGCAAGCGGAGCGCCGCCGAGCATTAAAAAGAACAACGGCGCAATGACGCCATCCACGCTGTTTTCTGCTACGGTTTCAATGGCTGCACGGCTGATTTGTGGCGCTTGCAGTTGAGATGTTTCCCGCCCGACGATGTTGGCGAGCTGTTCACGACCGGCAGCCAGATCCCCCCGTTGCAACGCCTGATAAACCGCCTTCGCCGCATCGCTCAGACCACGCCCCGCCAACACGGTATAAATCATCCAAATCTCAGCCAGACACCCCAGCCAAAACCCTACACCATAAGCCAGTTGCAATGCCCAATAACTCACCAGCCAGACACTCCCCACAACCACCAGCCATAACAGCACACCGCCCCATTTCAAACCGGTTTCGGTTCGGCTCATCCGGCGAATAAACCGCTCAGCCTGATTGATAAGTTGCCCCATCCAACGCACGGGATGGGGCCAGTGAGGAGGATCACCCACTTTCATATCCAGAATAAAAGCGGCAAACCACAATAAGAGTGTCATAACCGCCTCCGTGCCAACATCAGCCAGCGATGAAGCAAACCGGGGCACTGGGCAAAATGGATATGTATATATCCCGCTAACGTATTGCCACTCTGATATCCCCCCAACCAGCTTTTTTGTATTCCTTCCTGTCGTAAACCATCACGCCATTTAACGCACTGAAAAACAGGAGGTTGAGTAGTGACAAAATCCGAGTAATGAAACTCATGCCCGCGCAGCGTCTCCCCTTTTGCGATTAGGGGCGTATCGTACATTGCAGTCGCTTCACAGTAGCCAAAACGTTGCAGGCTATCTCTCATCTGGCTTTCACCCGCAATCAACCCCACCATGTTATGCCGCACGCCGTCCACATCGGTCAGGGCTTCGCCGAGATACATCAAGCCACCGCATTCCGCATAAATGGGGATACCTTTTTGATGCGCCTGCCGTAATGCGGCATACATGGCATGGTTGGCAGCCAGTGCCTGTGCGTAAATTTCAGGGTATCCCCCGCCCAGATAAATCATCTGGCACTCAGGCAATTGATGATCATGCAAAGGGCTAAAACGCGTGATGGTGACGCCTGCTTTTTCCAGTAACCACAGGTTATCGGGGTAATAAAAATGAAATGCTTCATCTTCTGCCAGAGCCAGCGTCAGACCTTGCCCCATCGCCGGATCAACAAGGGAATCGATATTTCCTTCCGGTAAAGCGGATAATTGAGTTAACGCCAGCAACTGCGACAAATCCACTGAGGCCTCGATTTGCCCGGCCAGATGTGACCAGCATTCATCATATTGGCTGTCCTGCCCTTGCGCAGAGATCAACCCAAGATGGCGGGAAGGAAGTGTAATATCCGACATAACAGGGATGCGCCCCAAGACGGGAATACCGCAATAACGCTCAATCGCCTGTTTCAACAACTGAAAATGGCTCTCGCGATTTACACGATTGATCAGCACACCCGCAATATTGACAGCAGGATCAAATTGCTGAAAACCCATGACCGTGGCAGCAATAGAGGTGGAAACCGCTTTACCATCCACTAATAAAATCACCGGACATCCAAGCTGTTTTGCCATCGCAGAGCTACTGCAATAGTCAGGATCAGTGCCATAACCATCATATAGCCCCATCACCCCTTCAATAACTGCAACATCTTTATCGAGCATCGCTTGGTTAAACAGGCTATTCAGTATGGGAACAGGCAACATAAACGCATCAAGGTTACGGGAAACGATACCCGTTACAGCATGATGCCAACCGCCATCCAGATAATCAGGCCCGATTTTGAACGGCTGTATCCGCAGTTGACGATTCATTAATGCCCGCATGATGCCCAGCGCGACTGTCGTTTTGCCACATCCGCTGCCAGTACCGGCAATAACAAAAGCATATTTTTGTTGCATCTGCTTTCCTCAAAACAGTTATCCCAAAACTCTAGCCCCTGAACATTTACCTATAACCACTTACCTATAACCACTTATCCAAAAGTATTTTCCTGAAAGCCTAAAAACTATATATTTATGTTTAAACTCATGTTCATTCTGAATAATTTATTCTCATTCATTGATATATATCAAACAAAAGACATTTCATTCTCAATAGTGATAATTAATTCCTTCCAATCAGGCGATATCAGCCCAATGCCTTTATATCAATAGAGAAAAATCCAGGGTTAACATTATTATTACAATTTCATTCTTGGTTAAAATAAATAATGGCGACAGATCAATTTTCAAAATACACAGTTTTTATTTTTAAAAAAACATCCTTTATTACTTTTGTGATCTTGTTCATAATCATTGCGACATGAAAAGTATTTTTATTCAGAAAGAAATAAAAATTAACACAAAAAAACAATTTAACATCACACAAGAAGCACTATAACAAACTGAATTTATTTAACTTTTCAAACAAAAGACCAAGACAACAAAAATGGAGGTCATTAATATAATAATCTTACTTTAAGATAGAAAAACATTTTCACCAGATAACAAAATTCATCCTGAAAATAATTCATATTTAAAATGGCGAATATTGACATAAATCAATTCCATCTTATTCGCATTAACGTAATAATTATCGACAAATCAGATTGGATGTGAGCAGGCTTATAACAACAGAAAACATCATTTTAAACGAAGTGAAATAAAACCAAGAATAATAAATCCGTTTTTATGAAAAATAACCTCTCATATAATATTCGATACAATGATATATATTGGTGACTTTTTAGTTCTTTATATTTTAGCTTTCTGGAGATAATTCAATGAATAAAGGCAATGTGTGGTTAGTTGGTGCAGGCCCCGGTGATGCTGGCTTAATAACGCTCAAAGGACTGCATTGTATTCAATCTGCTGATGTTATTGTTCATGATCGTCTCGTCAATCCTGAGCTGATTGCACAAGTGCCAGAACATTGTGAAATCATCAACGTAGGGAAAGAGCATGATTACCATCCCATTCCACAAGAAGAAATTAACCAGATTCTGGTGAAGTATGCTCTGGCGGGAAAGCAGGTTGTTCGCCTGAAAGGGGGTGATCCCTATGTCTTTGGTCGTGGAGGGGAAGAAGCCGAAGTCTTGGCGCAGCATGGCATCCAATTTGAAATTGTTCCGGGCATCAGTTCCTCAATTGGCGGGCTTGCCTATGCAGGCATTCCCGTTACTCACCGCGATTACGCATCCGGTTTCCATGTCATAACCGGCCACACGGCTCAGGGCAACGAACAACAAAACTGGAAAGTACTCGCACAATTGGAAGGTACGTTGATTATTCTGATGGGAATGACGCGTCTGGCGGACATCTGCCAACAATTAATATTACATGGCAAATCGCCTGCAACGCCTGCGGCAGTGATTATGTATGCCAGTCACCCCAAACAAGATAGAGCCATAGGCACACTGAAAACTCTGGCGGCAAAAGTGGAAGAAAAAAATTTACATGCACCAGCCCTGATTGTGGTCGGTGAGGTGGTTAATTTGAGTACAATGCTCTCGTTTACCCCGGCGTCCCTCACATTCAGTGAAATCTCTTCCAAGCTGGAAAACGTCACTGATGGAGCAATGCCATGAGTGAACATGGCGGCAATGTGATAGAAATTGCTCAGCAATTTGGTCTACCGGCCAATGAATTGATTGATTTTAGCGCTAATATCAATCCGCTGGGCGCCCCCGAACGGGTTAAGGAGCTGATTAAAAATCACCTTGCTTGTATTGAAAAATACCCTGATGCGGAATATCGCCATTTGCATCAGGCCATCGCAAAGGCCCATCAATGCGCTTATGCTTCGGTGATAGCGGGTAATGGTGCAACAGAGCTGATCTACGCCGTTATTCGTTACCTCAACCCTAAACGCGCCCTGCTTCTGATTCCCGGGTTTGCGGAATATCGGCGTGCCTTGCAGCAAATCGGGGCAGAGATCATCGACTATCCATTAACAGAAAGCGCTGGGTTTCAACCTGATCTACGCCTGTTGGATACGCTATCCAATACCCATCCTGATTGTGTTTTCATAACTACCCCCAATAATCCTACCGGATTAATGCCTGACAGCCAGTTTATGCAATCTCTGGTGGAATATTGTGAAAAACATAAGATTGCCCTGATCGTTGATGAAGCTTTCATTGATTTTTTGCCTGATAACCGGGGATTAATTCCTCAGGTTGCAGTAGCTCAACATCTTTATATATTGCGTTCGCTGACAAAATTTTTTGCTATTCCTGGATTACGGTTAGGTTATTTAATTAGTGGGGATATAACGGGGATCGCAGAAATGAAAAAGCGACGTGAACCGTGGTCGATCAACGCTCTTGCCGCTCTGGTGGGTGAGATTCTGTTTGATGAACATGCTTATATAACAGCCACACATCAATGGCTGAAATCACAACAACATTATTTATGGACACACCTTTCAGCCTTTCCTGAACTGACTGTCTGGCCGCCATCCGCTAATTTCCTGTTCTTCCGCTGTAATAAACCTAACCTTCATTTATGGCATGCCTTGCTTAAACAAAGGATACTCATCCGCCATTGCCAGAATTATGTGGGATTAGACGATCGTTATTATCGCGTAGCCATACGCAGCGAATGGGAAAATCAACGCCTGATCGCCACCATGCAGCAGGTTTTACGTGGCTGAAGCTTACTGCCCCGCATCCTGTGGAGAACTTCTGCAAGGGTGGTTATTGGGAGGAGAAAAGCTAATTTCCTGCCCAATCAATTGGTTCAGTTATGTCTCCGTCAGTGAAGGCACTCCCATCGCGCATGAACGTCCACGTATGCGACAAATGGTCAATTTACTGCTGAATTACTGGCAAGAATCCCCCGGACTGACTTCCAGCCTGCGCATTGAATATCAATCGACAATCCCGATTGCCAAAGGCATGGCCAGCAGCACAGCAGACATCGCCGCAACAGCACAAGCCACCGCCCGATTATTGGGGAAGTCACTTAACGGCACGGAACTCGCGCAACTGTGCGTTAAACTGGAACCTACCGATAGCACAATATTCAAGCAATTAACCCTGTTCGATCATATTACTGCCCAGACTCAACTTCCCTTTAACTGGCAACCCGATGTCGATATTTTGCTGCTGGAAAACCAGCAAACCATTTTAACGGAAGAGTACCATCAACAAGATCATCGCCGACAGTTGCAGGATACCGCTTCATTACTCCAACAGGCATGGCAACAATTCCGCATTGCAAATCAGCAACACGATAATTACCGTCTTGGTGAAGCCTGTACATTAAGCGCCCTCGCCAGACAATCAATGTTACCTAAACCCTGTTTTGAACAATTACGGCATTTAATCGAGCGCACGGGTATTTACGGGCTGAACGTCGCCCACAGCGGCAGTGTAATTGGCCTATTATTCAATTTACATCATCATGATGCTGATTACCTATGCTGGTGGCTGCATCAAAAAAAGGTGACTGATCATTACCCTGAAATCCATCTCGTCAAAATTATTGCGGGTGGTGTTCGATAGTAATGACTTTATCCTAGTTATCCTTTTACATTTCCCTTATGCTAAATAATATAATTTAAACAATGAATTAAACCCTATGGAACATGTAAATCCCGAACCTGCGACGATTGATGCCTTTATGTCACTCGATATCCGCGTAGGTAAAATTATCAAAGCAGAAAAAAACGAAAAAGCCATCAAACCTGCCTATAAACTTTGTATCGATTTTGGTAGTGATATTGGTGAAAAGCAAAGCTCAGCACAAATATGTCAAAACTACACAGAAGAACAATTAATTGGCAAACAAATACTGGCCGTGGTGAACTTTCCGCCAAGGCGCGTAGCAGGATTTAAATCCGAAGTTTTGGTTTTAGCAGCCGTTTGTGGCGATCAGGGAACTGTCCTGATCCAACCAGAAAGAGGCGTGAACTTAGGCACACGGATGCTGTAATTTTTATCAGTAACTATAGGAAGACCATGAGAACACAAAAAAGATGTATGGGTTACGTTGCCATCGTTGTCGATGATTACGACAGAGCTATTGACTATTACACCAATAAATTGGGATTTACGCTGGTAGAAGATACTCCACAACCGGGTAAAAGATGGGTGGTTGTTACACCAAATCCTGAAAGCGATTGTAATTTATTGCTGGCAAGAGCCTCTAACGAAAGACAAGAAACGTTTATTGGTAATCAATGCGGTGGCAGAGTATTTCTATTTCTGCAAACTGACGATTTTTGGCGCGATTATCATAAAATGAAAGAAAATGGCGTCCACTTTTGTGAAGAACCTCGTCAGGAAGAGTATGGCACAGTTGTCGTTTTTGAGGATATTTATGGCAATCGCTGGGATTTGTATCAAAATGTGGTTAAATAAAAAATAATTACGTTGTACCAGTACATTCTAAATTAGCCCAATTTATTTTGGGCTAATTATATTTTATATTAATGACCAAATAAACCCACCCCACCAAACCTATTGTTTCAATAAGTGATTTTATTTTTGAATCCAACTATCATTTTATATATTTCATATTGCCTTCCAAGATGCTTAGAATACCCCGCAATAAATCCAAACCCAATTCACCCAGCAATTAAACAGTTCTTTAAGTGTAAGGAAATGCCTTTTATCAATATAAATTATTATATGATGAAATGACAACAAATAGCCAAGAGTGTAAAACTGAAAATATAAACCATTCAAATATTAACAACCGGAATGAAACTTTATATTTAACAACCTATACCCAATGGATTTCAAGTTGCGTCGCGGCGGCAAGGGAACGAATCCCCGGGAGCATAGATAACTATGTGACTGGGGTGAGTGAGTACAGCCAACAAAGAGGCAACTTGAAAGACGAAGGGTATATAAACTTAAACAGGATATTATTTTATGATCACAATTAACATAAATGGCAGTAGTAGCATTACAATTATAAATAATTCTCAAACTACTCCAGAAACAAAAATTGATAATCAAAATACACCCGAATCAGAACTTCATATCATCAGTAATTATAGTGATATGACAATCGAGCCACATTCTTCTGTTCAGGCAACAAGAACAGACACACCTATTATTCCTGAAACACGCCCTAATTACTATGTAGCTAATTCCGGCCCTGCTCCAGAAGTTAGAGCTGTTTTTTATTGGTCCCATTCCTTCACATCACAATGGTTCGAACATTCATCTATCACGGTAAAAGCCGGTGAAGACGGAATATTACAATCACCCAGCAACTCCTTATATTACAGTAAGGTTGTAATTTATAACGATACAGATAAACGCGCCTTTGTTACCGGATATAATAAATAACGATATAAAAAAGTTATTTATCACCAATAAAACTCAAATGACGGCACTAAGGTAAAAACAAAATTATGAACACCACACCTATTATTATACCTGAAAATAAAACACTACCCTTATCAAATGAAATATTAATGATAGATACTTATACAGTTTCTACACCTGATTATGAATGGGATATGTCATCAATAATAAAAGATGCTATTATTGGTGGAATAGGGTTTATTCCCGGCGCTGGCCCTGCAATGTCTTTTCTATTAGGGTTATTTTGGCCTCAACAAAAAGATAACACCTGGGAACAAATTCTCCAGAAAGTCGAGCAGATGATAGAAGATTCCGCCCTAAAAACCATTCAGGGTATACTTAATGGAGATATACAAGAAATCAAAGGAAAAATGGAACATGTGGAATACATGTTAGAAACTTCGCCCGGTAGTCAGGAAAGCCATGACGCATATATGTTTCTGGCCAGATATCTGGTTAGTGTAGAGGAAAAGTTTAAGTCTTTTGATAATAAAATAAACTATCAAATTCTTCCAATGTACTCTAACACTCTTATGTTACAGGCTCCTTATTGGAAAATGGGAATAGAGAAGAAAGGCGAAATTGGTTTAACAGATATAGAGGTCAATGAATTAAATCAACTGATCAACAAATTAGTTGTCAATGCGAATAACTATATTCATACAATGTATACTGACCAATACAATGATGCTATAAACACCTCAACAGCAGGAAGTGTGACTAATAATTTATTCTCTGTAAGAGGATATTGTTTATTACACGGTTTAGAATGCCTTGAGCTCATTAAGCATATACAAAACGATAGCCTTGAAAGTGGTTTTTATCCCCAGACTATCAGTTATTCAACCGTATTTGATCGTCCTACAAACAAGACGAGAATTCAGGCTCTTACAGAAGACGATAAAACGCTGGAACCACTCAAGCCCTCTTTAATCAATGGAAAGTATAATAAAATAAAATCATTGACTGGATATGTACAAAGGATCGGCAATGCACCTAGAGTAGGAGGTATTACAGTTGTATTTGACAACAACGCATCTCATACACTTGGTACAGTGACATCAGAAACAAGATCAATTGAACTCAATGGTAGTGTTATAACCAGCCTGGAAGTATGGGGAAATGGTGCGGTTGATGAGGCGTTATTTAGGCTGAGTGATGGACGCCAATTTAGTTTCGGCCAGCGCTATGCCAAAAAATATAGAAAATTCGCTGTTGATGGTCACTATATTGCCGGGCTTTATCTGGCCAGTGATGAACCTTCGCTTGCTGGTCAAACCGCAGGGATTGTCGTTTCATACCATATGTTAACTGATAAAAAATAATATTATATATATCTAATAAATTTCAAATTACAGAACAACTGTAAAAAGTAAATATCCAGTCACATAGCTGATTATGTGGCTGGAGTATGTTCTTGTAATCAAAGATGACTCATAAAAAACCAAACATTTGTTTGCTACTCTCCCGCAACAACGCAACAACTTGTTTTAAAAGGAATTAATATAGACAAAAATATAGTTTACTGACTTGATGTATTTATCTATCTAATTTTCCCTTATTTTTCAGCATAATATTCAAGACACAGATCACGTTTTTCTGCAAAACACATGCTTTATAAAACTTACGATCACATTCTCATAATTGGAACTAAACATAAAAATAGCCTTTACTATCAGTCACACATGAAATAAAACATCAATACAAAAAAACAACTAGGGAAATAATATGTCAAAAAGGGAAAGCCAGATATTGCAACTTCTAAAACGTGATCCTTTCATTCAGCAGCAAGAACTTGCTGATATCCTTGGAATTAGCCGATCATGTGTTGCAGGACATATTATGAATCTCAGTAAAAAAGGTTACATCAAAGGCAAAGGTTATATTTTATCCAATGACGTTTATACTGTCACAATTGGCGCAGCCAATATGGATCTAACAAGTTATACCTATGCCAAATTGATTTATGAAGATTCCAACCCAGGGAAAATTATTTCGACACCAGGCGGTGTTGGAAGAAACATTGCACAAAATATTGCATTATTAAAAAATGAAAGTTACCTAATATCTGTTGTTGGTAATGATTTACATGGGAACATACTGTTTGAACAAACAAAATCATCAGGTGTTAATGTTAAATACCTCTATAAATTAGATGGAGAAAAAACATCAATCTGTAATTCACTTATTGACGAAAATGGTAAGTGTGTCATAGCTGTTATATAACTTTTCAAAATGGTAGGAGTGTCAAAGAAACTCAGTCCAAATTTTGCGAGTTTTGATTTTCCAGAAACAAAAAGGCAAAAAAGAGGACTGAGTTATGCTTATC
>NZ_JBBMXH010000074.1:0-25376 GCF_037996725.1 Xenorhabdus entomophaga | reverse complement strand
AAACTGCTTTCTCATACGTTGGGCATTTTTGCCAATTTTAAACAAGGTAAAAGTCAACGCGACTGGCTTCAACAAGCCAACGTCATAGGATGTTAAAGTCGAGCATCGCGTGAAGTTAATGCCAGTTTGCCCTGAAAGTTTATCTCTATTCTGAAAAACGATATCTGCCAAAAAATCGGCGACTTTCCGTATCCTCGGCGAGTGAGCTAAATCAGACTGAATCACAAGCCAGATGGGTCTATCTATACCCAAGTCACGCGAAACACAGATAAGCCCGGTATTACTGGCCGCAATATGGGGTAATACAGCCAATCCAAGCCCTTCACTTGCTGCTGTAATCTGAGTAAAAATTGATGTTGTTGAGATTGAAAGCGGACGACCTTTTAGAGTCTTTTTAAGCCAGCTAACAGAAGGAAGTTGTGAGTATTCACCTGTCCAGCCAATAAAGTGAGCATTGTCATATTCCCCTTGAAATAGACCAGAAGCGCAGGTCGCCAAATAGTCTGTGCTTCCATAAAGACCAAATCCCAACGTTCCCAGTTGACGAACATTAACATGACCTTGTTCAGGCCTGATGATGCGGAGTGCTAAGTCAGCATCGCGGCGGTGAAGATTAACAGGGTAGAGATCGGTTGTTATTTCCAGTGCCAGTTTTGGATGATTTTTTTGTAAGATGGACAAGCCCGGTATAATTAAATGATTGGCTAACGTCTCCAGCGTTGCAAGTCGTACTGTTCCCGCAATGGCGGCTCGTATATCAGCTTCAAATAGAAATGAGCTTGCTGCCATTTCCATGGCCTCGGCCTTTTCCAATAGCTTTGCGCCATCTTCTGTTAGCCGATACCCCGCCTGATGTCGTAAAAATAAAGGCATCCCGAAAGTGGATTCCAGTCGTTCGATTTTTCGCGATACTGTTGCCACACCGATACCAAGAGTATCTGCTGCCTTACTGATAGTGCCCATTCGTGTGACTGTTAAGAATACTCGAATATCATCCCAAATAAGTGATTGCACGATGTGATTTCCATTTATGAAAAACTGATTACCAATATTGTCTAAATATTTCAAATTTGAAAGATGCCACAATGATTTTGCTAAAAGTAATTCAGTTTAGTGGGTGAAAGATCGAAAAATTAAGGTAAAGGATATGAGAACAACATCACAGATCGCGGTTATGCTAACGTTAATTGCAACATTCTTTTGGGGATCAAATTTTCAGGTCACTAAATTTGCTCTTGTGAGCCTGCCTCCGTGGACAGCTTCTGTTGAGCGCTTTTTTTTTCTTTGCGGTCATCTGTATTTTCATTTTCTTGGCATGGAAAGAAGGAATTCATGGCAAGGTTTTGAAACAAAACTGGCGAGAATTTATTATTCTTGGGGCGATTGGCGTCGCAGGATTCAATGGCGCTTTTTTTGTTGGTCTTCAAAGCGCAAGTCCGATCACGGCTGCGTTGATAGTCGCTACGACGCCTATTTCTGCCAATATTTTCGAAGCCATTATATACCGTCAGTTACCTGATCTTATGCGTATAGTTGGCATGGCGATTAGCTTATCAGGCGTTGCTTTAGTCATTACCAATGGTCAGTTGGTTTTAGGTGGTGAAATTCAGGTAGCAACCAGTGATATGATCATTTTTATCGGGAGTCTTGGTTGGGCGATGTATACAGTAGGGATACGGAAGTTTATTAAAAATGCGACACCATTGGAGACGACCAGTTGGACGATGTTTTTTGGTGCAATTATATTGGCTTTTATTGCATTTTTTATTGAGTCACCCATCCCTGCATTATCATCTGGAACGTTTGAAAGCCATTTGGCCTGTATTTATATAGGCATTGGCGGCTCCACAATTGCTTATCTTTTTTGGAATATGGGAGTTGCAATTCGCGGAGCAGGAAAGACGGCGATATTTTTCAATTTTGTTCCGATTTTTGCACTTATTATCCAGGTGATTATGGGCAACATGCCTAGTTTGGCACAATTGGTTGGTATCATTATCACTATTGTGGGGGTATTGTTAGGGCAGGGAGTAATGGTTGTGAAGAAACCATTTAAAGGGCGGTTAAATAACCCGTAGCAGTGGAATAGGCTGCAAATTATTGCAGGGATTATGCTGATTTTCCCTGCAATACAACCTGAATATAAAATTCATTGGATATAGTTAAGCATTTTGCTTTCAATCTTTTTTCCTTAACCTTCTGAACGCTTGATAATATTGTCCAAATCACTAACCTTGAGGTCAGTATTGAGATACTCATTCTTACTTGGCAGGTGAATTTTTACGTCTTGCTTCATTTCATAGCTTAAAAGGCCATTTTTCAGTTGAAATCCGAAGACATGCCCGCCATTTTTTCGGGCATCATCGATAAAATGAAGGTGAATACCCGCTACCGAAATACCTTGAAAGTGTTCGGGTGTCCAGAAACCAATCATTACACCAGAGATATCATGGAGTGTTTCTTCAGATTGTTCTGCTATTGCTTCAATAAAGGGTTTGTAAGGTTTTTCCTGATGATTGGTTCGTCGAAACCAAACATCTTCAAAGAGTCCTTCAATTTTTATTGCCACGAAAATATTATCTATGTTTGTTTGAGCAGATAACTGTGAGTAAATATCTTTCTTACTGATATGTGAAACAGGAAATTGATCGTCAGGATTAAAATGTGTTAGTTGTGCAAAAGGCAGTTGCTCATGATCGGTTAATTGACGTATATTTCCCGCCCCTTGGATCTCAAAATAGGTATCATCCAGTGCAATCATTTCACCCGCGAGTGCATGTGAGCAGCCAATGCCGAATGAACCACCATGGCTGATTTCTGATATTTTAAACATTCCATCAAAGACGCCGGATACTAAAGCATGAATGGTAGAATACTGATTTATTGTCAGGCTTTTCATATGCCTTCTCCCTTGCCATCACACAAAAATGAGAAATAAATTGAATATCTATGGCGAATATCTCAGATTCTTATTAGGTATTGAATTAATATCGTTAGCTATTAGTCATGTCAAGTCAATTGTATTTATAAATTATTGTCATTAGATATGAAATTCATCCATTCATTAATTTCTGTTTTGATTTTTCTTTTATTTAAGTTTTTAATTCACTGGTTTATCAAGGGTTAGTTATAAAAAATAAGGTATTGTTTTTATTAAATATATTAATATTATCGGTGTTGATTTGAGGTTGTTAATTGGTTAATATCGATTGTTTTCACTGCAATATAAGGCGTGGTATTAATATGGCATGTGCCATTAAGAATGAATTAAAAGCATTATTTGTTAATCTGGTGAATAATGAAGTGAAACTTTCCTTTGGATTTTTGAGTTATCATTCCATTTTATTGATGTGTTATTAAATTTAATGTTTCTCTTTAGAAATATTTTTATTCTTTTAAAGAGCTGTGCTCAAAATCTTCACATATTGCATATATGTTGTGGTTTCTGTGTTCAATCCCTGTAGGGTTGCCTGAAACAATACACACTGACTGGGATTGGATTGTCATATCAACGTATTTCTGTTGATCTTGGTACATTTGCAAATAAGTTCGATATTTGGCCTGATGGAATGGAAAATCTTTCATTATCCGAATAAGTAACCTTTCCTGCTCGTAATGTCTGATTAGGATTATTCGACAAAATCTTTTCTGGGATAAAATTGCTGGATAGGATAGGCGGAAAATGCTAATTGCTTACCTTTTAGATCAAAAATAGCTGTTCGTGCACTGTCTGAGCCAATATCAACACCAATGAAGTATTGTTGCTCCACGTGATACCTCTTTATTTTTATGTGGAACCAGTATTCAGCGTAATTGGAAATATCTGACGGATTATCATTGATAAAAATAAAAACTAACATACAATCACCATGGTAACTAATTTATTAGTGGAGGATTGGTATGGAAAAGTTTACTGATAAATTAATTAGCCTCGATAGATTTCTTTTACGGATAGTGCGTTTCCTTTTGCACGCATTTATTATCTTTTTGATCGGCATTATTCCCGGCGTATTGGGGTTTTTCCTGATTGAAAGCCATGCTATACCTGATGCAATATTGAATTCTGTTTCAATGATTGGAACTCAAAATTTACATATTGAACCAGTCAGTATGCTGGGAAAATATTTTGCAGCCATTTATGGACTATTCCTTCAGGCTATCTTTTTCATCGCAATTGGGATGGTGGTGACGCCTTTTGTCCATCGAATACTGCACAATTGGCATATTGATGATGATGATGATGAAGATGATGATACACGAGATAAATAATTTATCGTTTATTTGTATTTTCATTTTTTAAGCTGCAATTTGGAAGCTATTAGTTATTATTTATATGACGCGCTAAAAATCGGGGAAATTATTATGGTGAACATGGGGTTTTTGATGAAACATGATAGTAATGTCGTTCAACCTCAGATATAAGGTTTTTCCTATAAATTTTGGCAAAGGTGGGAGTGAGGTCATGAATCAAGGTCGTTGTTTATGTGGTTCTGTTGGTATAAAAACCGGTCAAGGCATTGAGGAAGTTAACGCATGCCATTGCAATACGTGTCAAAAATGGAATGGAGGCCCATTTTTATCCGTAGACTGTAAGGATGATTTACAAATAGAAGGGACTGAAAATATTTCAACATATTCATCCTCAGAATGGGCAGAACGAGCTTTCTGTAAAAAATGTGGTACACATCTTTTCTATCACTTACATCATCCCAGTGCTTATTATGTTCCAGTTGCCTTGTTCGAAAATAATCATTCTAGTAAATTATCTCGCCAGATTTATGTAGACAGCAAGCCGAAGTATTATAATTTTGTTGAAAAAACGCCGATGTTGACTAAACAAGATATTCTTAATTTATTTAAATAATTGTTACAATATGAATGGGGTATATTACTCCCCGTTCATATTATGGTGGATTAAAGTGGGCTATTATGAATAATATATTTATATGTTGTTCTGAAAAGTATTAATCAAGGCTATGTGGTCAAAATATTTCATAATAAACAGAATGATTAAAATAATTTACTTTATTGATATGTAACAATTTTCTTTCTGTTTCGTACTAATGTTAGTATAATCCGTTAACTCGTCAAAAAGATTTCCCTCTCACCCGAGAGAGAATGCTGTCTTCTTTTTAAATTATCTTATGAAAATCATGAAGATAAAATAAACATATTAGCTTGGTTTTGGAACTTATTAATTTATCACTATTTCAGTGGGTATTACATTAGTGGAGATGTTGTTTGATTAATGTTTTATTAGTTGATGACCATGAACTGGTTCGCATTGGTGTGAAAGGTATCCTTGATGATGCAAGAGGAATTAAAGTCGTAGGAGAAGCTGGAAGCGGAGAAGATGCGGTCAAATGGTGCAGATCAAACGGCACAGATGTTGTGATTATGGATATGGGAATGCCCGGAATCGGAGGGCTTGAAGCAGCCAAAAAAATTATCCGCTATTCACCTGATATACGAGTGATTATGCTAACTATCCATACTGAAAGCTCTTTGCCGACAAAAGTGATGCAAGCAGGAGTCAGGGGGTATTTGAGCAAAGCGGCAACGCCTCAGGATATGATTAATGCGATTCGAACAGTTTATGCTGGTCAGCGCTATATTTCCCCGGATATTGCCCAGCAGATGGCGCTCAATCAATTATCTCCCCAAAAAGAAAATCCATTGGATGAACTTTCAGAGCGTGAATTACAAATCATGACAATGATAACCCAAGGTCGTAAGGTTAATGAGATTTCTACACTGCTTAATTTGAGTCCTAAAACGGTGAATAGCTATCGTTATAGAATGTTCAGTAAACTAAATATCAATGGTGATGTAGAATTGACCCATATAGCAATACGCTGTGGATTGCTTGATACACAAGATATAGTGAACCACGGTGGGTGAGACAATTTGATGGGTGGAAATCGTGGCAGATCAATTTGATTCAAAGACATTTTTAAAAACAGTCACTAGTCAGCCGGGTGTTTACCGAATGTATGACGCCTCTGGTACGGTGATTTATGTCGGCAAGGCCAAGGACCTGAAAAAACGGTTATCCAGCTATTTTCGGACACAAGTCAGCAGCCGTAAAACAGAATCACTGGTGAAAAATATCGTTCAGATAGACGTCACTGTCACTCACTCGGAAACTGAAGCGCTTCTGCTCGAACACAACTACATCAAACTTTATCAACCTCGTTATAATGTATTGCTACGAGATGATAAATCTTATCCTTACATTTTCTTAAGTGGTGATATTCATCCTCGTCTGACATTATACCGTGGCGCTAAACACGCGAAGGGCGAATATTTCGGGCCGTTTCCCAATTCCCATGCTGTGCGTGACACTTTGATTTTATTGCAGAAATTATTTCCTATCCGTCAATGTGAAAACAGTGTATATCGCAATCGCTCAAGGCCTTGTTTGCAATATCAGATTGGTCGTTGCCTTGCTCCTTGTGTTAAGGGGTTCGTAACAGATGAAGAATATCAACAGCAGGTTGAATATGTTCGCTTGTTTTTAGCAGGTAAGGATCAACAAGTACTGACTGAATTGGTGGGTAAAATGGAAAAGGCCAGCCAGCAACTTAGATTCGAAGATGCTGCTCGTTACCGCGACCAGATTCAAGCTGTACGACAAGTGACTGAACGGCAATTTGTTTCTGGTGAGGGGGATGACCTTGATGTTATTAGTGTCGCCTTTGAATCAGGTATGGCCTGTGTGCATGTATTATTTATCCGTCAAGGAAAAATATTGGGCAGCCGGAGTTACTATCCCAAAATTCCTGTTGATACTAAATTAGATGAAGTAGTACAAACTTTCCTTGGCCAATTCTATCTTCAGGGCAGTCAAAACAGAACATTACCGACAGAAATCTTGCTGGATTTTGCGTTACCTGAAAAAGAACTGTTGGAAACATCACTTTCTGAATTATCGGGCAGAAAGATCCATATCCAAGCTCGCCCAAGAGGCGATCGAGCGCGTTACCTGAAATTGGCACGCACTAACGCAGCAACTGCACTAACCACGAAACTTTCCCAGCAATCAACAATCCATCAACGCTTAGAATCACTTGCTGCCTTTACTGGTCTCACAAAAATTGGGAGTATGGAGTGTTTCGATATCAGCCATACAATGGGAGAACAGACTGTTGCATCCTGTGTTGTTTTTGATAGTAACGGCCCTGTGCGTGCAGAATATCGTCGCTATAACATTACGGGTATCACACCCGGAGATGATTATGCGGCGATGAACCAAGTTTTACATCGTCGGTATAGTAAGGCGATTGATCAATCCAAAATTCCAGATATCATCTTTATTGATGGTGGTAAAGGGCAGCTCGCACGGGCAATAGAAGTTTTCAATTCCTTGGAAGTTGAATGGGATAAAAACCATCCCAAGCTGATTGGTGTTGCGAAAGGAAGTGATCGCAAACCAGGGTTAGAAACTTTATTTTTTGAAGCGGAGGGGGAGGGCATGGCGCTTCCCCCTGACTCACCAGCCTTACACGTTATTCAACATATTCGAGATGAATCTCATAACCATGCCATCACCGGTCACCGTCAGCGCCGGGAAAAAGTGAAAAAGACCAGTACACTGGAATCAATAGCAGGTATAGGGCCGAAACGCAGACAAATGCTGCTAAAATATATGGGTGGATTACAGCCTTTACGCAACGCAAGTGTAGAGGAGATCGCAAAAGTGCCTTCTATTTCTTATGCATTGGCAGAAAAAATCTATAATGCGTTGAAACACTAAGAGTATTGATGCACCATACTGATAAACTTTACATGGCCAGATAGTTACTAAGCATTATGCAATTAAATATTCCAACATGGCTTACCCTGTTTCGTATTGCCTTAATTCCATTCTTTGTTTTGGCATTTTACCTGCCATTCCAATGGGCACCGATGTTGTGTGCCATTATCTTTGTTATCGCTGCTGCAACGGATTGGTTTGATGGCTTTCTTGCCCGTTTATGGAAACAGACAACGCGCTTTGGGGCATTTCTTGATCCGGTAGCAGATAAAGTTATGGTTGCCACTGCGTTGGTGCTTATCGCCGAACATTATCATACGTGGTGGATCACACTGCCTGCTGCGACAATGATTGCTCGCGAGATCATCATATCCTCCCTACGTGAATGGATGGCAGAATTGGGAAAACGTAGCAGTGTGGCTGTTTCATGGCTGGGAAAAATAAAAACCACTGCACAAATGGCGGCATTAGTTGCTTTATTATGGCGTCCTTGTGCTGAACTGGAAGTGGGGGGATTCATCTTATTATATGCTGCTGCGGTATTGACGTTCTGGTCAATGTTTCAATATTTGAGCGCTGCATGGGTTGATTTGCGTGAAGGTTGATCGAAGTGACGTAAAAATCAGCGAACGAGCGAGTTTTCTAAATAATTGTGTTGACTCATTTCGTGAAATAAGTAGAATGCAACGCATCGAACGGCACATAAGGTTTACAAAACAAGTTAAGTAAATCAACAAGTTCGAAGTGAGGCGGGAATAGCTCAGTTGGTAGAGCACGACCTTGCCAAGGTCGGGGTCGCGAGTTCGAGTCTCGTTTCCCGCTCCAAAAAAAAGGCGCGTTGGCAGAGTGGCCATGCAGCGGATTGCAAATCCGTCAACCTCGGTTCGACTCCGGGACGCGCCTCCAAATTTAGCCCAGGTGGTGAAATCGGTAGACACAAGGGATTTAAAATCCCTCGGCCTTTAGGCTGTGCGGGTTCAAGTCCCGCCCTGGGCACCATATATAAGTTTACTAACGTCTACTCTAGTAAACTAACTCTTAGAAAGACCTGATAAATCAATCAGGTCTTTTCTTTTTTGGTCTACTCTGGTCTATTGCAATCAACATACTCGACGGGGCATAATTCGGGGCATCTACACTTCTATTTTAAATGTGCCCCTAAATGAAACTAAATGCCCGACAGGTTGAGACAGCAAAACCCAAAGATAAAACCTATAAACTTGCCGATGGTGGTGGATTATATCTGGAGATCACTTCACGCGGTTCTAAATACTGGCGCATGAAGTATTACCGCCCCACAGATAAAAAAGAAGACCGACTGGCTTTTGGTGTCTATCCTACCGTTTCTTTAGCTGATGCCCGCGCTAAACGTGATGAGGCCAAAAAGCTCATTGCTCAGGGCATTGATCCCAAAGCGGAGAAAAAAGAAACACACGCAGCATCAAAGGGAAAACATACTTTTGAAAAAGTCGCCCGTGACTGGCACGCCAGCAATAAACGTTGGAGTGAAGATCACGGTAACCGTATCATGCGTAGCCTTGAGCATTATATTTTCCCTCATATTGGCAGGCTAGATATTTCCACTTTGCGGACAAGCCAGCTTTTAGCCCCGATCAAAGCCGTTGATGTCGATGGCAAACATGATATTGCCCAGCGTTTGCAGCAGCGTGTAACTTCCATTATGCGATATGCCGTTCAGAACGATATTCTTGATTCCAATCCAGCTAATGATATGGCGGGTGCCCTTTCCACTGTCAAAGCTAAACATCACCCCGCTCTGCCTCACGAACGTTTACCCGAATTTTTAACTCGCCTTTCTCGCTATCATGGACGTTTGATCACTCGCATTGCGGTAGAACTGACATTACTAACCTTTGTCCGTTCCAGTGAACTGCGATTTGCCCGTTGGGAAGAACTCGACCTTGAAAAGGCAGTCTGGAAAATTCCCGCCACAAGAAAAGCTATTGAGGGCGTTAAATTCTCCGAACGGGGCATGAAAATGAAAACCGAGCATATTGTTCCGCTGAGCCGTCAGGCCGTTAATTTATTTAAATCATTGCGCGAGTTGAGCGGCGAATGTGAAGTGATGTTCCCTAACGACCATGACCCACAAAAAGTCATGAGTGAAAGTACCGTTAATAATGCCTTGCGCGGCATGGGGTACGACACCAAAATCGACGTTTGTGGGCATGGTTTCAGAACAATGGCTCGCGGTGCAATGGGGGAATCGGGATTATGGAACGATGATGCCATCGAACGCCAGTTAAGCCATGTGGAAAGAAAGAACGTCAGAGCCGCCTATATTCACACCTCTAAACATCTGGACGAACGGCGGTTGATGGTACAATGGTGGGCGGATTATCTGGATGCCAACCGGGAAAAACATATCACGCCGTATGATTTTGCGAAGAAGTATCGGAAATAATTTGTATTCATCTCAAACAAATTGAGTATATGATTGTTTTTTAGACTATGTTGGCAGTGCCAACATAGTCTGTTTTTCAAGCAAGAGAATACTGATGACGACAAACACGAAAGAAGCCTATTGGAATCGGATGGTTCCTGAACTGACTGTAACTAACTTTTCTACTTCGCTGCATTTTTATATTGAAGTGCTTGGTTTTACTCTCTTGTTCAGGCGTGATGAACCTGATTTTGCCTACATCTGTCTCGGTGAAGCACAACTCATGCTTGAACAATATCATCCGGAAGGCTGGAATACCGCAGAACTAGTCAGGCCGCTAGGTCGGGGTGTGAATTTTCAAATTGAAGTCGATGATATTGAACTCATATTTTCTCGACTTCAGAATAATAATATCACGCTATACCGCGCTCTTTGTGATAACTACTACAACACAGGTGATACAGAGTACTGCCAGAGAGAATTTCTGGTTCAAGATCCAGATGGTTACCTTCTCCGTTTCAGCCAGTATATCGAATAATAACTTAAAGAAATTATAACGGATAATTTGTACATTTTAGTTTCATTATTGTACTAATTCCGTACAAATACCATCAGTTCAAAGTCGTAGAAAATTCAATATGTCTATTTTTCATACTTTGCTGGCACTGACAGCAAAGTATGCTTTTCGTACAAAATATAAAGGCTAAAGTCATACGCTCAAATCTTGTCAATGATTTATTCTGCGATTCTTGTATCGTCTACCTTTTTAATTGTCATCATAAATATGATGTTTTTTTAATCTTTGTTGTCTCAGGCAACAGAGGATAATTTTTGCACCAATAAAATCAAAAACAAAAAATATATCATTAATTCAATCAGTTAATTGAAAGTTGATATTGCATCTATATCACTGCTTATTTTATAAACTTGTGTGCCCGTGGCAAAAAAGTCTATTTTTCATCCTGTCAATATTTAATTATACAAATTGGATAAAGAGTTTACGCTTTCAATTAAATCGAATTTTTAAATAATCCTCTGTCATCAAATAACGTCTACCAAGGTATTTCAAGGACTCGATAACAGGGGGTATACATGCCAACGATTACAACACCTAAAGAAAGTTTTATTCGCCTGCCAGAAGTTCAACGCAGAACGGGCTACAGCAAGGCATGGATCTACAGACTTATCAAAGAAGATAAATTTCCGAAACAAGTCAAAATCGGCCCTCGTTCAGTTGCGTTTATTGAATCAGAAATTGATGGTTGGGTAGATCAGCGGATTGCTGAGTCTCGTGGAGCTTAATAACGTGTACTTACCGTTTGATAGAAAGACAAAAAAGGGTGGCATTTGCCTACCCTCAATTTGTTTTCTTCAGGAGTTTGGCTCAATACCTCTTGACTGCAATTCTCTACGAACGATTCGCTTAATCCATGCAGATAAAGACTCATCACCATCTTGTGCCTGGGCAATCTCCATTAGTGCTCGCAATTCAGGATCAAGTCTGAATTGGAATGGAGGATTACCTCGGCGAATATTTTTGTGTGTTGACATGTCAATTACACTCGCTGTAATGTGTTTATGTGTCATTACACATTACCTATATCAATATGAAAAAACAACGCCCCAGTGTGCTGGAACACATCTGAGGCGTCTAACCAATAACAGTTAATTGGAGTAACGATAATGGCTGATACACAGTCTAACCAAACTCACCCTAAATTTACACATTCAGGTAATGCAGACGGACAAAATCCGCTTGAGCTTATCCAAACTGTGAAAAGATCCGCCATGTACCATTGGGAAAATCTGCTGCCTGCTTGTGGTGTTACTGTTCCTGCAAAGGGAAAACATGGTGCCTGTCCGGTTTGTGGTGGTACTGATCGCTTTCATTTTATTGACGATCACCATCACGGTAACTGGCACTGCCGTCAGTGCGATGTACCTAACTATGGTGATGGGCTGGATTTAGTCACAAAAACCAAAGAGATCTCAATTCTTGAAGCAGCAAGGATTGTTGCAGATGCACTATCGCTACCTTTGCCAGAACCTAAACCTGCCAGAGAAATGATTTATCCAGCACAATCTATTGCTGAAAAAGTATCGGAATTAATGGCAAAAACTGTTGCTGGACAATCGTCCTATCTGACAGCAAAAGGGTTGCAATATCCTCATCAGTGTCTGCTGGATGAGGGTTCATTGTTACTGCCTTTGACAACGATCAACAAAAAAATCACCGGCGCGCAGATCATTAAGCCAAACGGCGAGAAAAAATTATTATCCGGCAGTCAGAAAAAAGGTGCATTTATTACTGTATCAGAACTGGAAGAACAATCTGATACAGTCATTATTACCGAAGGTTATGCCACTGCGCTGACGGTAAACCAACTCTGTGAAGGCACTGTTCTGGTAGCACTGGATGCCGGTAATTTACTTTCTGTTGCCAAAGCTGTTCGGGAACGCTGGTCTGAGACGAAAATCATTATTGCGGCTGATAATGACTGGCATCACTCCGGTGAACTGGATAAGAACGGCAAGCTCAGAGTGAATATCGGTAAGATTTCAGCAGAAAAAGCTGCACTTGCCGTGAATGGCTGGGTCACACTACCACCGACTGAGTACAAAGCAGATTGGGATGATTATCGTCAACAACATGGTATAGATATGGCAAAAATGGCCTTTTCTCAGGGAATTTACCAGCCGATATCAACCAAAAAAACCACTCAGATTAATGATTGCGAACCTTCGAAGCTAACATTATCTCAGATGGGTGCCAGCCAACGAGGTGAAGTTTTACTGGCACGTTATAACGATAATCTGGCATTAGATGGTGCTTCAGAAATAGTTCATTACTATGATGATATTGTCTGGCATCCGATCAGTGATCGTGATTTAAAGCGGGAAATGGTCGCTGCTTTTATGGAAGAAAAACAGCCCTACTCACCGCATGGTATCAGTTCAGCTGTGGATGCACTGAAATTACAGCTTCCCATGATGCAACCGCCAAAACGCCATTTAATCGGCTTCAGTAATGGCGTGTTTGATCTGAAAATCGGGCAATTCCGATCTCATCGTAAAAACGACTGGTTATTACTTGCCAGCGATGTGGAATTTAATTCTCCTGCTGCGGGAGAAACACTGAATGACCATGCACCACACTTCTGGCATTGGCTTAATCGGGCAACTGCCAACTGTGAGCATAAATTCGAACGAGTATTAGCCGCATTGTTTATGGTGCTGGCAAACCGTTATGACTGGCAGCTTTTTCTGGAAGTGACCGGCGCCGGAGGTAGTGGCAAAAGCATCTTTGCTGAAATCTGTTCAATGCTGGCAGGTAAAGGGAATACGGTATCAGCAAGTATGGCGGCACTGGAAAATCCACGGGAACGGGCACTAATTGTGGGGTATTCGCTGATTATCCTGCCAGACCAGACTCGCTATGTGGGTGATGGTTCCGGTATCAAGGCGATTACAGGCGGTGATGAAGTCGCTATTGATCCAAAACACAAACAACCCTACTCAACGCGCATTCCTGCGGTAGTGTTGGCCGTCAACAACAATGCGATGAGTTTCAGTGATCGCAGTGGTGGTGTGTCGCGGCGTCGGGTGATTTTCAACTTTTCTGAAGTTATACCGGAAAATGAACGTGATCCGTTCCTGCGGGATAAAATTGCAGCGGAATTACCTGTCATTATCCGGCATCTGCTGCATCGTTTTATTGATCCACGAGCAGCAAAACGTTTACTGGTAGAACAACAGAAATCAGAAGAAGCATTAGACATCAAACGCGGCACCGATCCCTTAGTGGATTTCTGTGGTCACTTGATTGCATCTAATGAAGCTGATGGATTGTTAATCGGCAATGCGGAAATTATGCCGTTTAATCCCTGTAAGTATCTCTACCATGCTTACCTTGCTTATATGAAAGGTAACAATCTGAATAAACCGGTTTCTGTCACCCGCTTCGGTATGGATATGCCGGGTGCACTGGCAGAATATGGTCTGCATTACCTGCGTAAGAAAAGCAAATACGGCATTCGCAGTAATATAAGCCTGAATATTGATACCGCCAACGAATGGCTGCCAAAACTGACAAGGAATGACCAGCCAGAAGAGTAGTTTTTCCTGAGTGCAGTTATTTTCAAAGAATTATAAAAAAGTATTCACCTCTATTCATCCTATGATTTAAATCAGATATATCAAGGCATTATAGGATGAATAGTTATTTTTAAACTGTTCAAAACTATTCAACGCTATTCACCGCTTTTCTGATTTCAGGTGAACGCTTGGATGAAGAGTGATGATGAGTTTAATTTCAAGTTATCATCATTTAATATGTTGAATTTAAATAAAAATATTTTAAAGTGAACAGGTGAACAGTTTTATGGCTAATTCTTTTATAGGGGGGAGTTAGATAAAAATCATTTTTCTGGTAGGTGTTTTTCAGCTCTCAGATTGACCGGGCTAATACATTAACCCGGTCAATCTGAGAAGACAAGCGCAGCGCGTCAGTGTCAATCTGAATAATTCTTTACCCACGGTTCGGCAATCGCCAACGTGATTAAATATCGTTCTTCGTTAAGATGCCGATCATCTTTGAAACGTGCCATAATTAACATGATCTGATATTGTTCACCTGCCTGCCAATAGGTCGATTCGGAGCCTATTAAACTACGAAGTTTGGCTCGTAATTCTGGCGTGTTAGCTAAAGCTGGGGACTCCTTAGCTAGAGTCAGAACCCAACCCGCGTTGCGCCACTGATCTTGTAAATCCAGTACAATTTTAATTGCATCGTCATAAAGTAGCGGTTCTATTTGTGGAGACATTCGTACTGTCTCAATGATTCCTTTATTATAAGAAACAGTGAAAAATGTTGCCGGCGGGGTAATAAATCCATATTTCGGATCGGTAAAGCGTAAACGTGCATTCGTTTTTGGGACTCTGAATCCGATGCTATTATCGTATGCTGGGCTAATTTTAGCACTGGAGCGCTGCCGCATCGCGTCATAAGGCTCTCCAATCACCAAAGCTATTTCTGCAGGTTCACGGGAATTAATGGAACAGTATAGATAAGCAGCGATTAAACTAAGAATGATTAATAATGCCAATATTAAACGTCCGCGGTGTTGCCTTATACGTTGCCACAGACTCATTTTATACTTCGTCCATAAGAAATAGTCCGAAAATAGGTGTAAGGAGATAATATTCTCACACCTATCTAAATTTGCGTTATTGGTTTATCCACGGTTCTGCAATCTGCAGTGTAATCAAATATCGCTCTTCATCTGGATGTCGGTCATCTTTAAAACGCGCCATATTTAACATTATCTGATACTTTTTAGCTGCTTGCCAAAAAGTCATTCCAGCCCCTTTCATTTTACGAAGGCTATCATGCAATGCTGGTGTATTAACCAATGGATTATATTCCCTGGTAAGCTCCCAGCCTCCTTTGCGCCACTGTTCTTGTAAATCTAACACAATTTTGATCGCATCATCATAAAGTAATGGCTCTATTTGTGGTGACATACGCACACTAGTAATTACTCCGTCATCAAACATAACTGTAAAAAATCGCGCTGGAGGCGTTAGAAATCCATATTTGGGGTCTATAAAGCGTAAACGTGCATCCGTTTTTGGTATGTTATACCAAGCATGGCCTGGGATATGAGGGTCAATAGTAGCACTAGAACGTTGTCGCATATCATCGTAAGGTTCACCGATCACTAGGGCTATCTCGGGATCTCGGGAATAAAAAACATGATAGAGATAGATAATCGTCAGACCAAAAATGATGGATAATATTATGATTAAACTACCACGCCGTAGTCCTATGATTTGTAATAGGTTCATCCTACACCTCCACCTGAAGCAATTGTTTGTATTGATTTTTCGATTACACTTCGTTTGTTGTTATGTAACAATTCATTAAACCGTTGTGCAGCTCTAAGAACGAAAGGCATACGCTGCTCTACCTCAGCAAGATTAGCTAATGGATCATTACTAAATTGAATGGTTCGCTCGTCGCCATCATCAAGTTTGCACTGGCTGGCCAGTGTTAATTCGATAGACTCTGTTATTCCAGCAGGAAGAATATTTGTAACAAAGGCCGCATGATTGCTACGCAATAATCCAACTAAAATGCGATCACTGTACATTGAAGTTTGTAGTATATTAACCTGTTCATGGTAGGCGAGATGCTCAACACTTTTAACAATATTACCCGAGTCTATCGCTCCAAAGGTTTGGAGTATCTCTTTGTAAGGAAGACCAAATTCCAATTTTTCTTGCTCTATCGGCCACAATACTGGGAATTTGTTATTACCGTAGATAGTCTTACGTACAGATAGGCAAGTTTTAAGTTCCTCTAATCCACGTTGCTTGTAGAAAGCATGTAGTGGATATACATCCAAAAATAATGCTGTATTTCCGAGCGCCATCATTTTATAGACATAATTAAATGATTCTTGTGCTGCCTTTGACATTCCTATACGTTTAAGTTCGTCGGGCGAAGGTACTGATGGTAATGGCGATGATGGTAATGATGATAAATTTGAAACCGTTTCTGTTGCTGCTGATATAGTTGTTGCTGCTTGCGCTGGTGATGATGGAAATAATATTGTTGCTGCTGTTGTTGAACCCGATATGGCTGTTGATGATCCTGAAAAAACTGGCGATAGTGGATTGTTTTTACTAGCTTGCTCAAGTTCTTCTTTAGCCTTAGCGCTACTTTCACTTTCACGAATAGTAATCGTTGGAAAATTCAGCTCAAATTCTCTCTCTTGTAAGCTTTCACGTCTACGAAGTATAGCTTTATCTTCAGCTTGCATCTTTTTGATCATCACAATAGCATGCAACAATCCACATCCCACCTGCTTCGAAGCAAAAGCCGCAAGGCCAGCCCACTGAAAACGGTTATCCTTTAACCATATACTGGCGTAAGTCTGATTGATGCGTTTATTCCGTGCTATCGGATCGGCAATTAGTTTACCTCCCGGAGCTACAATATCTTCGGCCTCTTTCTGATATCGGTGCCAGAGACATTCTGCGGTGAGGATAGGCACATCAACCACTTTTCCATATTTTTCATCATTATAGGGCTTACATTCTGCAAGAGATTTGGTACTCCTGTTTAAGGTTAAGCTATCGTATCTGTGTTGTTTAAAAAATTTAACCTCTTCCTTTCTGACAGGAAAACGGGGCGATATTTCAACAAAAAGCGGGGTTGTCGTTAAAACTTCGTCTCTGCTGACACCATTCCCATCAGACACACCCTGCATGATTTCTGATTCACCTTTTAGCAACGTAAAGGACTTGTTAGGTATTGGTTTACCTGTGTAATCCGCTATCAGCCGGATACGAGCCGTCCGTTGAGCTAACTTATCGCAGTCGGGACAAATCACTGAATTATTACTCATCATGCTGCTCCTGTTTTTTTTCTTGTTCCATTGCCAGCAGGTAATCTTGACCAGATGCTTTTTCAATAAAATAGCCAGTATCAAGTTTTTGTCTCAGCCACTGTTCAATCTGCTGTTCCAGATTTCCGATAGGTTGATCCAGTTGTTTCGCGATCTCTCCATGGTTTTCCCATAAATCACAATAAATTGAATTATTTAATGTTTTTAAACCATATGAGGAGCGAAGCCAAACTGTTTGCAGATGCTCACCCAGCGTAAACGGAATGTCAGGATTGCCTGCTGTACATTCATCAGGACGGCAAAACGGCGTTGGCTGAGGTGTATCGACCATCAGTTCTATGACCGGTGACAGCATCAGTGACCAGTCGCTGGGCGTGAAAGCAGGGATCATCGCACCAAAAACGCGAGCATCCATGATACGAAACAGTACCTGCTCGCCATTCATCATCACCAGTTGGCGGTGTTGCCAGTGAGCAAGCTGCTCCTGCCACGGTATTGCACTGCGATACGCCCAGCCCCAGCTGTTATCACTGAGTGTGTGCTTATCCAGCATGTCCCCTATCTGATATAACTGACTGCTTTTGGCTTGAACCAGCCACGGGCTGTGTTTCAGCATTTTGTACATCGGTGTCCCGCTGTAGAGCGGAAAAGCCTGTTCAACCCAGTCATTGAGGTAAAACTGCTCCACCGGATTGGGCTGCGCCAGTGAATTGAGGATAAAGAATACCGGTGTCTCACTGGGTTTATTCAGCCATGCCTGCCAGCTCGTTGCGGTTTCTGTCATTATTTTTTCCATTATGATCATTCCTTTTTGGCAGGTTTAATCGCCGGACTGACATCCTGCTGTGCCAGTAACGGGCAGTAAGGATGTGCCGGAAACTCCACCATCGGCAACGGTGCTACGCCTTCCGGCAGTTGCAGTGCCAGTCCGCGTCCGCTGCCACCGGAACCCTGACCGACATGAATCGGCGAGGATAAAATGCCGCCCGGTGTGACTTTCAGGAAGGTGCCGCCCACTTTCAGCGTGATTTCTGCTGCCGCTTCCAGCACCACTTTGCCTCCGCTTTTCAGGTGGATTTCCTGCCCGCTGTCAATCACCGTGGCATCGCCGGTTTGAATATGCTGGCTGCCCGCGATATGGTGTGATACATCGCCCTCAGTAGTGATTTTTCGGCTGCCTTGTACCCGATGATGGTCATCCGCGCGGATATCGTGGTAACGGTTATTATCAATGCGCTGTTTTTGGTCATGTTTGATATGCCAGAGCACGTCATTTTCAATCTGGGCGGTAAAATCTTTCTGCCCGTGGAAGTAGATTTCCTCGCTGCCTTTCGCATCCTCAAAACGCAGTTCGTTAAAGCCTTTACCTTTGTGGGTTTTGGTTTTAAAGGTGGTACGGGTTTTAGCAGCAGGTAAATCCAGCGGCGGACGGTTCAGGCCGTTGTAAACGCAGCCAGTGACAATCGGACGGTCAATATCGCCGTTGAGATAGGAAATAATCACTTCCTGCCCGATACGCGGTATCGCCATAAAGCCGTAGCCGTTACCGTTCCAGCCCTGCGCTACCCGTACCCAGCAGGACGCGCCGTCATCCGGGTCATCGTAGCGGTTCCAGTGGAAATGAATTTTTATCTCACCGTTTTTATTGACGAAAATTTCTTCCCCTTCGGGGCCGACTACGATGGCGGTTTCATCGCCATCTGCCAGTGGTTTGTAGTGGAACGGCGGACGCCAGTCCACAAGTCCATCAATAAAGCTGAAGGTATTGCTCAGCGTCGTGCCGTCACCGCTGTTATCGCCAAACGCCTGTGGGCAGCGCCCGTGATGGCTGATACCGACCACCTGCCAGCGCGCATTCATTGGTTTGTGCGGGTGATTTTTGATTTCGAAGATTTTCCCCGGCATCAGTTTGATGCAGTTACTGTGAGCGCTGCCGGTTTGCTTCTGGTTATCCAGCGCCTCCTGCCGGTATTTCAGGAACGGCTTAGCAGCGGCATCTTTCTGAAAACGGCCGTAACTTTCAAACACGGTATACGGCGTCTGGCTGCCGAAATCACGAAAACCCTCACTGCTTTCCATATGAGAGAGGTGATAACGCGGCTTTTCCGGGTTGTAATCTTTGTGCAGGCTACGCTGCGGACTCATGCCAACGCCTAATCGCACCTGATAAATGGTATCAACGCCGTAAGCGGTTTCCGGCTGGGGCTGGTATTGCAACGGCAAGCCCGCCGTCATCCCCAGATGGCTGTCACTGAAAAACAGGGTTTCATCCTCAAACCAGAAGCTCATCCCTTCTTCTGCTGCCAGACGGCTGAAAAATGCATAATCGGATTCCCGCTTTTGTGTCGCATATTCTCTGTCCTGATGGGTATCGTAGAGCTTGGAGTCCGCTTTAACGTGGTGTTTTTTCAGCAGACTGTTCAGTATAGCAGGCACATTTTGTTGATGAAAAATCCGGCTGTCCTGATTGAGTGTCAGACGCCAGCCGGCAGGCCGCACGGTCAGGGTGTACAGGGTTTTGTTGCCGTCGGTGCCAATCCAGTCGGCATGGGAGATAATACCGGTGATTTTGCGCTGCAAGGTTTCATCCTGAAACACCTGCAAAACCGCCTGCTGCATCAATAATGACGCTAAATCAATCTCGGCCTGCGGTTTAAACGGGTTTTCGTTGCCTGCTCTGACCAGCGTCAGGTTCAGGGTAAACAGGTCGGATAATCCCTCCTGAAGCGAGAATTCCCCCACCGCAAAGGTGTCTTCCGGCACTCCTGCGATAGTACAGACAAAACGTAATCCACTTTTCATGATAATAGTTTCCTTCTGAAGCGTTGTACGTGTTCCTTAATTCATTACATATCCGGGCGCAATCCATCGACCTGCCAGAACTGCCACAGTGCGGTACGGCTGGCGGGTGTAAAAATTTCCAGCATGACAAAGGTGGACTGACTAACAAAACAGGCCATCGCCTGATTGATGAGACGGCAGAAGCGGTACATTTCACCGGGGGTGCGATAGCAATCGGGGTTCAGGGTGAGAGTCAGCAGATGCCCGCGAATGGGCTGCCCTCGCTTCAATCGGTCAGTCAGGTGCTCCTCGATCCGCAGAATGCCGTCAATATGTTGCTGAAACTGACGGCTCAACGGGCGATTTGTGTCAGTGTGCGGGTCAAACAGGCGGAGAAATAGCTTCAGGCTGTCGAGGGAAAAGAGCATCATTGGTGGGCTGGACAAACCGGAAATCAGCGGCCAGCCGGTTTCTTCCCGTAATAATGGCGGATAATCGCTGGCAATGGGGGTGATATTTTCGACATTGAGGTGCGAGGGAGAACTTTCTTCCGTCACGGTAATCGTGCCGGATGGCAATGTCATTACTGATTCGTGGTAACCGATAAAGTGTGCGGATACAGCGATATCGGGTAAATTATCCGCAGCTTTGCCTGTGACATCAAAAAAGCACAACTGATGTTGTACGCGGCCTAAAAAATCCCGCTCCGTCTGAAGCTGATAATAGAAGGTATTCGGTTGCTCATCCTCATCCCGGAATCGCCCGGTGGGGATAAACTTCTCAATCGGCAGCCAGTGGTAAGGGGTACCCCGTTGCTCATCATCACTGGGTTGCTGCACCACCTGAATATCCTGCAAGCGGAATAACTGCACTGACTCGCCCAGTGGCAGCGGATAACGGTGATTCTCTGCTGTCAGTTGCACCGGCGGGCTGGTATGATTTTCCCGGTGAAGAGCAGGCACGCAGCCCAGAAAAAACGCCTCATCCACGTCATCCAGCGGCAGTTCACCTTCAAAACGAAAAATCAGCTCAAAGGTGCCATCCGCATTCAGCGGCAGTGTTGCCCGGCTGCGGCTGATATCCAGCGTCATAAAGTGATAAAGTTCTGGCTGCGCGTAATATTCCAGTATCGGTTGCAGGCCGGCATAGGTATTTTGCGGCATCGGCAGCAACGGCTCATCCAGCAGGTTATGCCAGCCATAAGGCAGAGTATCCAGTTTTCGGCGCTCGCTCTGCGCATTCACGCTGACATCACTGATATGCTGATCTAACCACAGGCTGAGCTGGGCAGCGCATTCGGTATCGGTGCCGAGAAAAAAGGTTAACGCGCCCGTTTGCCAGACAGAGGACATGACACCGGTCTGGCGCAATGTCAGAACAATTTCGCTGTGGGTTTCGGTTTTTCTCACTGCCCGCTGTTGCACGATCAGCGGCTCAATATGCAGCGGACGACGGGTTTTAAAGGTCAGTAATTGCCCGTTCAGACTGGCAGAAACGGCGGTACCCGCCGGAATATCTGCCGTACCCTGATGTTCATCATCAACCGGCGTAAACTGCAACAATGTGGCGGGCGGAATGGGACTTAATGCCAGCGGCCAGATGCGGGACAACAGTTCGTTAACAAGTTCAGGAAATTCATCCTCGATTTTATTCCGGATGCGGGCGACTAACAGGGCAAAGGCCTCAAAAACACGCTGAATATCGGGATCATGAGAATCGGTGAGAAATTCGGCTAAATGCGGTGATTCCTTTGCGATACGCTGCGCCAAATCCCGCAAATAAGCCCGCTCGTGCAGATACCGCAGTTCCTTGTTGTTTTTCATTATGTTCTACATTTCTTATGTTATTTATTTTTATCTTGAAGGTTAAATAATTGTACACACACATCAATAAAATTAATCAACTAATTAAATCCAATTTTAATCTGATTTTGGCGGAATATAGTGGAAGTAGCAGAATGTGCATGAGAATTCAGACAAAAATAAGTCTAATCAAAGTGGTACGGGTTTGACTCTCCTCACCTTAATCATTAATATCTTTCCTTACCTAATATGATCCGTTGCCTGAAAGGATCAGCGTCAAGCGGCAACACAAAACTCCCGTAGCCTGAAAGGGAGTGCTGTTATTGCGGTACATCTGCTCACCTTCGGAAGCAGATATTGTCAGACGGGGTCTGGCAATGAAGGTTTCTTAAACAAAAATACGCCCCAAAAGGGTGTTTATTCTGTCACCAATGTGTACTGAGCGGTGAGCTCATGCACTGGATTTTTACAACACATTCATAGACCTACCCTGCCGAAAGTAGTCAGCCGATCATTTATCTACACGGCAACAATCTACGCATTGCAATTATTTGAGATTAAACCTTGCAGCGTTTTGCTGCGCCTGCTGGCCTTTCAACGCTGGCATCACTTTTGCTGACTGTTCACGAAACGCAAGGCGTCACTTTCCGTCGGTTTACCGCTGAAAGTGACGCCGCAGCCAAAGAACAACCGAACCCTGACAGGCTCACGCCTGCTTAACCACTCAGTGAATCTGACACTGCATTTTTAGATTGAAAAAGGAGAACTTGACGATATCGAGGCTGGCTTTTAGCCGGTGGGGATGACCTGCACACGCAGGCGGCAGTACCGCGTACTCAACCGATACCCCGCAATACCTCAACCTGCATTCACTCTGGCGCACAGATATCGATCAAGGGCAAAACAGGTATTTTCTGTTTTGTCAGAATGGTCGCGCGCCAGAGATCGCATGTTGTTAGGTATAAGAGCGGGAGAAGCTGATGAGTCGATTGATTAAAGAATTAAAATTTTTTGCCCGGCAAGGTGGCGGCAGCCATAAAACTTGCCATGACCGTATTCGGATCGTCGGACGTTTGGGCGCGCTGTTATTGAGCCTGAATATTCAGGTTAAAAGCCTCAGCCATTTGAAAACCAAGCATGTGGAACATTACGTTGATGCGCGTTTATCTCAGGGGGTTGCCAAGCGCACGGTGCAAAATGAAATGTCCGCACTGCGGAATATCTTCCGCATGGCAGGCAGGGAAAAGCTGGAAACTTCGCCGCGCCTGAGTAATAGGGCATTGGGATTAAGCGGCACCAACCGCGCCGGAACGAAACAGGCAATTCCTGATGCTACATTTCAGGTTGTTTATCAGAAGGCACTTGAACGTGATGCCGGATTTGCTGTCACACTGAAACTTGCCCGATTGCTGGGATTACGTTCTCAAGAAGCGGTGCAATGCAGTGCTTCACTGAAAAGCTGGCGTAAACAATTAGAACAACCAGAACCGAAACTGCATGTTGTTTTCGGTACAAAAGGCGGCCGACCAAGGCAAACCCGTGTATTGGATATTGCTGCGGTCAAAGTTGCTGTCGAGCAAGCGATTATTATCGCAGAACAACGTAACGGCAGATTGATTGATAAACTCGATCTCAAACAGGCCATGAACTACTGGCGAACGCATACCACAAGGATTGGTTTAACAGGCTGTCACTCTCCTCATAGTCTGCGCTATGCGTGGGCGCAGGATGCATTGAGTTTTTACCAACAGAATGGTTTTAGCCGTCAGGAATCAAGAGCACTGGTTTCAATGGATTTGGGGCATGGAGATGGGCGTGGGCGTTACGTTGAGCGGGTTTATAGTCGTTAAACTTAGTCGTTCGGTTATTGTGTTAGGTAAAACAATCAGTTAAAGTATTCTCGCCATTGGCAAAATCCAATGGTCAAGGTTTAGCAGCCTTGAGTCAAGAACACTGGTAGGATGTTTCTACCAGTGCGCCTGCGCTCACCCTTTCAATGGTGGTTCAGGTGGGGGAGACTCACGTCTCGCCGGAATCTTGACCCGGTCTGCTAACCCTGCCTTGAATCACCACCATCAATGATTAATTAATGGAAGGGGTAGCAGGAATGAATAACAACAATATTCAAAATGACTGGCATCAAGCAGATATCATCGCAGCCTTACGTAAGCGCGGTACAACCTTAGCGGCTCTCTCTCGCAAATCTGGACTCAGTTCGTCTACACTGGCAAATGTACTTAGCAGACCGTGGCCTAAAGGCGAGTGGATTATTGCTAATTTTCTTGAAATCCATCCCTCAGAAATCTGGCCGAGCCGGTATTTTGATCGGCATGGTCAGCTGATTGAGCGTAAGATTCGCAATAAATCACAGAAATAATCTACTTTAATTTGTAATCTAGTTTGTAAATGATAATTTTTCACCTAAAACCTTGAGCGTGAAATGATAGAGCCTTTTCTGATGGCAATACTCAGCCAATTCAGTCGCATTGAGTGTAGCGGTTTCAATAATAACCGCCAGTCGGGCCGGTAATTGGCAACAATCATGCCGTCAGATAACCATCAAGGGATTAAGCCCGTTAATGAGCTTTCGACGCATGGTTGTTACTTTTCTTCGAGAAACCCGAACAATTGCTTGAAACAAAATTCGCATTTGCAAGAATGGGAGCCGAAGAACCATGACTGAAATGATTTGTGTCGGTATTAATGTTGCCAAAGGACCCTGTTTTTAAATTTGTGTAATTGCCTGTTTCGATTATGTTTAACTAATCAACTAAGACAGGTGATAAAATGGACGAAAAACAGTTACAAGTTCTGGCGACTGAGCTGGCTAAAAGTCTCAAAACCCCGGAAGATCTCAGTCAGCTCTCCCGTTTCCTCAAAAAATTGACGGTCGAAGCCGCACTTAAAGCGGAATTAGCGACGCATTTAGGGCATGAAAAACATCAGCCAAAATCCGGCTCTAATACCCGTAATGGCTACTCTTCTAAAACTCTCCTGACTGACGAAGGCACATTGGAATTACAAATTCCCCGTGATCGGGAAAGTACATTTGAACCTCAAATTGTGAAGAAAAATCAGACCCGTATCACAGGTATGGATGAACAAATATTGTAAGCGGCCAATTAAGCAGTGTATTTACATGATGTCGCCCATATTCACGTTCCACGGGAGCAGATCGTGCAGAGGATCGTTGGGATGGCGTTTGGGGAGCTCCGTAAAAA
>NZ_JBBMXH010000073.1:0-25972 GCF_037996725.1 Xenorhabdus entomophaga | reverse complement strand
TTGCCGAGATCGATACCAATAAGGGTGACGTTTTGCATGATGGACTCTCCAGAAAAAATACTCTATAAAGAGTATGGTTCACAAGGTGGGGAAGACCATCTCATTAACTCCGGTGGTGCAAGGAATCGCTGCCCTCCTACCTGAGTTTCCATTACACCACTAACTACATAGATCAATTGCCCAAAAGAGTGGTTATGTAACCTACATTCAGTATCAGCGTTCAATGTTTCATCACGAAAAGAGAGTGTATCTGGCATCATTGGCTGAAAAACAGCCTGATTCGCCTCCATCCGCTCTATCATTTTTACTCCTGCAATCTTTTACCCATAAAATAATAAAGGGTATATATCTTGTCTTAATTGCCACACCTGTTGTCTGATTATCAATATATATAATAAATCGGTCATTGCTAAACTAATCAGACTATACACTTACACAAAAAATTTAGCTCAATGAAGAATTTATTGTTTCCCCTCGTGGCTGTATTGATCTGGTCAATCAATGCCGTTGTCAGTAAAGCTGCCGCCACCTTAATTGAACCTGCTGCAATTGCTTTTTATCGATGGTTCATTGCCTTCCTGACTTTGACTCCTTTTATCTTATTACCTGTCCTCAAGCAGCGGAAAATGGTTGCCCAATATTGGTGGAAGTTATTGATTCTTGGCTCTCTGGGCATGGTGCTTAACCAAAGCCTGGCATACTACGCTGCCCATACTGTCAGTGCGACGATCATCGGAATTTTTACTTCACTAATTCCATTATTGACTGTCATTATCAGTATATTCGCCTTGCGAGTTGCCCCTACTGTCGGTATCACCCTTGGCACAGTACTGTCTTTATTCGGCCTTGTATGGCTGGTCAGCAAAGGAAATCCGACTTCCCTATTGCAGCATGGTCTGGGCATCGGAGAAATGATGATGTTTATTGCCGCCGCTTCTTATGCGTTATACGGTGTCTTGACAAAGCGCTGGGCGATTCCATTACCTAACTGGCAATCACTCTATGTGCAAATTGGATTTGGTGTTTTATTGCTCCTGCCCAATTTCATGATGACGGATGATGTTCAGTTAACAGTCGATAATATTTCCCTTGTTCTGTTTGCCGGCATCCCTGCATCAATTATTGCTCCCTATCTGTGGATACAGGGCGTAGTTCGCATTGGCGCAAGCATGACTTCTATCTTTATGAATCTGGCTCCCGTATTTACGGCCCTCATTGCTATCGTGGTTCTTCATGAAGAGATGCACAGTTATCACCTGATTGGAGGAGGTATTGTGCTGGGTGGTGTGATACTCGCACAGCAATTACGCATTCCGCTTACTCGCAGAAAGCCGGAAGACAACCCGGACCAATAATCCTCCCAACATTTCGCTGGGTAAAAGCTGGAGAGTGGCACCGTGATACAGGCTGATTTCTTTGACGATAGTCAGCCCTAACCCTGCTCCCTCCAGCCCCGCAGAGTTTCCCAATCGGTTAAATGCCATGAGAGAGTGACTAATATCATCCTGCGCGATACCCGGCCCTGAATCATCAATTTCAAGGCAACAGTATTTTTTGTCCGGTGTCATTTTCACACGCCCAGTTACTACGCCCATTGGCGGAGTATATTTGATGGCATTGTCCAGCAAATTGGCACACATTTCTGCTAACAAGACGGGTTCACCTTTGATCCAAAAAGCATCCTCCCCCTCATAGCCCAAATCAATGTATTTGCTTTCTGCTTGCTGCAAACGGGAAAAGCAGGCTTGTTGTAACAGCTCTACGATATTAACTGGCTGATAATTTTGTATTGCTTCCTTCTCATGCACTTTCAACTGTGATAATTGCAATAAGCGTTCGGTCAGCAAAATCATATTGTCCAAACTGTTGTCAATCGCTGCCAGTATTGTTTCCCTCTGGTCTGAGTTTTGATCACTGCGAGCCACCGCCACCTGTGTTTTCAATACAGCTAAAGGCGTTCTAAGCTGATGAGAGGCATCCGCACTGAATCTTTCCTGACGTCCAACCATTAATTTCAGCCGTTCAATATATCGGTTGAATGCCTGAAGCAATGGAGAAAGTTCAGACCACGGCAGAATATTCGGTAATGGCGTGAGGTTATTGGCTGAGCGCCTGATCATAATGCCTGACAGCTTTCGTAGCGGCTTAAGCAACTGCTTTAACAGGATATAAGCCAGAAGCAACGTTAATAATACAACCGTCCCCTGACTCACCAACGAAGAAAACAGTAATTGCTGCGTCATGTATTGGCGAGAAATCACCGTTTCAGCCACTAATATCAACGCCATTCCCATTATGCCGCCCTCGTTGACGGGTTGGTACAATGCCACGACGCGTATAGGCTGCCCCCGGTATTCTGCATCATAAAAATACGCCAGTGCCGTGTACAATGGTGAGCGTTGAACATGTTGAGGTATGAGAGGCAGGTTATCGGCTCCTGAAATGGTTTTTCCCTCAGGAGAGATGACTTGATAATACAGCCGATCATTTGTATTGCGCTCAAAACTATCCAAGACAACATAAGGGATATCGACAATCAGATGATTATCCCGGACAGCCAGGCGTTCAGCAACCGTTCTTGCTGATGCCAGCAACGTTCTATCATAAGCCAGCGTTGCAGCACTCTTCACGCTGACATACTGGCTATAAACAGAAGCACAGCCCAATAACAGCAGCGGCACGCCAAAAAACAGCAGCAGTTGGTGGAATAAAGATCGGGGTATTTTGATAAATTTCATGATCCCCGCAACTCCAAGCGATATCCCAATCCACGTAATGTGCCGATTCTTACATCACTATCGAGTAATTTTTTCCGCAATCGGTGTACATATAGTTCAATGCTTTGTGGATTTGCTTCATCCGATAGGGAAAATACCTGTTCAAACAATTGCTGTTTAGAAACAGGCCGCCCCCGACGGTGAAACAGGGTTGTTAAAACGGATAACTCTCTGGGAGTCAGGGCCAACGGTACATCATCCAATACAAAATAACCTTCATCTTCATAAACCAATGAACCAAATTTTTGGGCCTCTTGCGATATAGTTGTACTACGGCGTAATAACGCGCGAATACGAGCTTCCAGTTCCTGAAAATCAAAAGGCTTGGTTAAGTAATCATCAGCACCGGAATTCAATCCTTTTACCCGATCCGTAACATCTGTTTTGGCAGTCAATAACAATACGGGTAAGTTCTGGCCTCGCTTACGCAACCGGGATAACAAAGAAATTCCGTCTAATCTGGGCAAAGCAACATCCAAAATCAGTAAGGCGTAATTTTCAGTCTGTAAAAGCTGATCTGCCACAACGCCATCTTCTGCCAGATCGACCACGAACCCAGAATTGTTCAATGCTTTCTGTAGCCAATGTGATAAGTCAGGATGGTCTTCAACCAATAAGAGACGCATGAATAATACCACTGTTAAAAATAAACCAGAGGAATAAAGCTGAAATATTACCCAATTGCAATATTAAGATTTAGCAATTGTTTATGGGTTAACAAAAAATATATCTGAAAACAATTTATTAACATTGCCTTGTGAAGCATTACGCAAATTAAGCGACTAAGGTCACATCCAGCCAATTTATGTTGTTAATGAAAGGTAATTGAAAGGTTTCACTTCTATAAATAAATATGCACCAGAAGTTTGTCATCCCTGTCCTTTACTGGTGCTATGTGAGGAATCAAAATGAAAACATTCAAAACCTTATTAACTGCTGCAAGTCTACTTATCTGTACCAGTGCTTTTGCAACTACTGCTCCCAATAGAACAGAATGTATAGCACCAGCCAAGCCCGGTGGAGGCTTTGATTTAACCTGCAAACTCATTCAGGTTTCATTATTGGAAACCAAAATCATCAACTCTCCAATGCGGGTTACATTCATGCCCGGCGGTGTCGGTGCGGTTGCCTACAATGCCATCATTGCCCAGCGACCTGCTGAACCCGGCACTGTCGTCGCTTTTTCCGGTGGTTCCCTGTTGAATCTTGCTCAAGGAAAGTTCGGTCGCTATAGCGTGAATGATGTGCGCTGGCTGGCGAGTGTTGGTACAGACTACGGTATGATTGCGGTGCGTCAGGATTCTCCTTATAAGACGTTGTCAGATTTGATGGATGCTTTCAAAAAAGCGCCTGACAGTATTGTGTTTGGTGCAGGTGCCTCTATCGGTAGTCAGGACTGGATGAAAACCGCATTATTGGCGAAAGAAGTCGGTATTGAGCCCCGCAAAATGCGCTATGTCGCATTTGAAGGAGGTGGCGAACCTATCACAGCGCTTTTAGGCAATCATATTCAAGTTGTTTCCGGTGATCTGAGTGAAACTTTACCTTATCTCAATGGGGATAAAATCCGCATACTGGCTATCTATGCAGATAAACGCCTGAATGGTGAGTTGGCAAATATTCCAACGGCAAAAGAACAGGGATATGACATCGTATGGCCAGTTATTCGTGGTTTTTATATGGGGCCTAAAGTCTCTGATGCGCAATATCAATGGTGGGTAGATACTTTTAAGACGTTACAGCAAACTGCGGAGTTCAAAAAACAACGCGAATTACGCGGGTTATTTGAATTGAATATGACAGGCAAGGAACTGGATGATTATGTGAAAAAACAGGTTATTCAGTACCACGAAATGGCCAAATCCTTCGGTTTAGCAAAATAACAGGGGTAGCATTATGAGCGATCGTATCTTTGCTACTGTATGGCTGGTGCTATGTGGAATAGGGCTGGTCATTGGCTGGGGGATCCATAGCGAATATAGTTATGAACCCTTAGGGCCTCGCCCATTCCCAATAGCCATTATTTCATTAATGGCATTCTGTGCATTACTATTGCTATTTAAAAAACCTGACCCTATACAATGGCCGACAATACAAGTATTACGTCGCTTAGTTTTGTTGATTGTTTCACTAATCATTTACGCATGGTCATTTGAGTGGCTGGGGTTTCCTCTGGCAACAATATTATTGACCATCAGCGTGGCATTGTTATTTAAAGCTACGCTTCCTGCAGCGATCATATCTGGCATATTTCTTGGTATTTCGCTCTTTTTTGCCTTTGATCGCCTGTTAGATGTCACATTGCCAGTCGGCAGTTGGCTCAGCTAAGGAGGTAACGATGGATACTTGGGTATATCTGAGCCAGGGATTCGAAGTTGCATTAGTTCCCCAGAATTTAGTCATTGCATTAATTGGTTGTTTTATTGGTACTGTTGTTGGATTACTACCCGGTCTTGGCCCCATCAATGGGGTTGCGATCTTACTGCCACTCGCTTTTGCATTAAAATTACCTGCTGAATCAGCCCTGATTTTATTGGCAACAGTCTACATTGGTTGTGAATACGGGGGCCGTATCTCTTCAATCCTGCTGAATGTACCGGGAGATGCTGCTGCCATTATGACAGCCCTTGATGGTCATCCGATGGCAAAACAAGGGCGAGCCGGTGTCGCACTTTCTATCTCTGCTGTCAGTTCATTCTGCGGTTCGCTTTTAGCTATCATTGGTATCATCTTGTTTGCCCCTCTTCTGGCGCAATGGTCTTTAGCGTTTGGGCCTGCTGAATATTTTGCCCTGATGGTTTTTGCCATTGCCTGTCTCGGCAGTATGATGAGCCAAAACCCGATAAAATCATTATTGGCCGCCTTAATCGGTCTGGGTTTGGCAACCGTTGGGGTGGATTCCAATACAGGCGTTTATCGTTTCACGTTTGATAGCGTACACCTTTCTGACGGTATTCAGTTTATTGTTGTCGTTATTGGTTTGTTTTCAGTCAGTGAAATTTTGTTGATGTTGGAAAGCACTTCTGCGGGACAAAAAGTGATAAGTAAAACAGGCCGCCTACTGTTCAACAGAAAAGAAGCAGCACTTTGTGTAGGGCCAACCTTACGCTCCTCTGTGATTGGTTTTTTCGTGGGTATATTACCCGGAGCTGGAGCAACAATTGCCAGTGCAATTACGTACATGACAGAGAAGCGGATTAGTGGCAACAGTGATTCATTTGGCAAAGGAGATATTCGGGGTGTCGCAGCGCCAGAAGCCGCTAATAATGCTTCAGCATGTGGTTCATTCATCCCGATGCTCACTCTCGGTGTACCGGGATCAGGCACAACAGCAGTAATGATAGGCGCTTTAACGCTTTATAACATCACTCCCGGCCCTGCTATGTTCACAGAGCAACCTGATATTGTCTGGGGACTTATTGCCGCTTTGCTGATCGCTAACGTTTTGTTACTGATTATGAATATCCCGATGATTGGGATGTTTACCCGTATGCTAAGTATTCCGCTGTGGTTTCTGGTTCCATCAATAGCAATTATTTCCGCTGTTGGGGTATATGCTGTTCACAGTACTACATTCGATCTTATATTGATGGTTGGGCTGGGTGTTTTCGGTTACATTCTCCGAAAAATGAATTTCCCAATGTCGCCACTGATTTTGGGATTCGTCTTAGGTGAAATGCTGGAACAAAATTTACGCCGGGCGCTATCAATCAGTAATGGGAATTTTGAAATACTGTGGAGCAGCACAATTGCTCAGGTTCTTCTGATTCTGGCGGTATCAGTGATTATTATTCCGCTTGCTTTACGAACCATTAAGAAACGCCGTAATAAAATCACGGCATCACAATTAAAATAGCCAATCCACATAGTTATACACTTAGTTAATACATTTAGTTAATGCACATAGTTAATGGATTGGCTTTCATTTTAGCTGATAATTTTTTCAGCATTTAAAAAATCAGTCTGAATACTTGCGCATCACCAGGGATGCATTTGTACCGCCGAACCCGAAGCTATTGGACATTACCGTTCTTAGCTCGCGTTCGGTAGGTTCAGTGATGATATTCATGCCCAATGCTTTTTCGTCTAAATCTTCAATATTGATGCTTGGTGCAATAATGCCATGCTCCAGCATCAACAAACTGTAGATCGCCTCGTGAGCACCCGCAGCACCTAAAGAATGCCCAGTCATCGCCTTAGTGGCGGAAATGGCAGGTGTGTTATCACCAAAAACTTCTCTGATAGCTTCTAGTTCTTTCAAGTCACCAATCGGCGTCGAAGTTCCATGGGTATTAATGTAATCCACCTCGCCTTCAACACCATCCAGTGCCATCTTCATACAGCGCACAGCACCTTCTCCTGAAGGAGCAACCATATCCGCACCATCTGAGTTTGCACCATAACCCACAATTTCAGCGTAAATATGTGCGCCACGCGCTAATGCATGCTCTAATTCTTCAACAACAACAACACCACCACCGCCTGCAATTACGAAACCATCACGGTTCTGATCATAAGTACGGGAAGCCTGGTCTGGTGTCTCATTATACTTGGTAGACAGCGCGCCCATCGCATCGAATTCACACGCCATTTCCCAGCTTAATTCTTCACCACCTCCAGCAAAAATAATATCTTGTTTGCCCAGTTGGATTAATTCAACAGCATGACCGATACAATGCGCAGACGTTGAGCAAGCAGAACTGATGGAGTAGTTAACGCCTTTGATTTTAAAAGGCGTCGCTAAGCAGGCTGACACACCGGAAGCCATTGCGCGCGTAACCATATATGGCCCAACACCACGCAGTCCACGGGCACGCATCCCATCAGAACCAGCAACCTGATTATACGGCGAACCGCCTCCTGAACCCACAACCAGCCCCGTGCGAAGATTAGAGACTTGTTCATCGGATAAGCCGGAATCTTTAATCGCCTCATCCATTGCCAGATAAGCATAAATAGATGCGTCACTCATAAAACGTTGAGTTTTGCGGTCAATCAAACCAGATGTATCCAGTTTTACATTGCCCCAAACATGGCTGCGCATTCCTATCTCTTTAAATTTTTCTGAGAAAGTTATCCCGGAACGGCCCTCTTTCAGAGATTCCAGCACCTCTTTCTGGTTATTACCAATACTGGAAACAATACCCAGACCAGTGATTACTGCACGTTTCATTACTTACCTCATCAATATGTTTACCTGCGGGATTTTTTCACCCGCACTTTAGCGTACACTTGTACGCCGAACAAGTCCGATCAGGTTAAAATATGTGGAAAAATTGATCCGGACTAACCCCCCGCAGCTCACCCATGGGTGGTACAACCAAATGAAGACCGTTAAAATCCCTATATTATTCTTATCAACATACGGGCATTATTGTGAAAAACAGTGCTATCAACAGCGCAACCCTAAGTTGGAATGAACAGGGTACACCTGTTTCTGAGCAGTTTGATGATGTTTATTTTTCAAATCAAGATGGCTTGGAAGAAACTTTATATGTATTTTTAAAAGGTAATAATTTTCCTGATCGTTTTAACACACATCCCCGCTCAGATTGTGTCATTGCAGAAACCGGGTTTGGTACTGGCTTGAATTTCCTTACTTTTTGGCGATCATTTTCTCTTTTCAGACAGCAAAATCCTGAGTCCTCTTTAAAACGACTTCATTACATTAGTTTTGAAAAATATCCATTAACGCCAGCAGATCTAAAAACAGCACACCACCGTTGGCCTGAACTACAGGCTTTTTCTGAGCAATTATGTCAGCAATGGCCCTTAGCGCTTGCAGGTTGTCACAGATTAATTTTGGATAATGGCGCAATCACATTGGATCTTTGGTTTGGGGATGTAAATGATCTTTTACCTAAAATAAATTCGAATCTGATTGGAAAAATTGATGCCTGGTTTTTAGATGGTTTTGCGCCGTCTAAAAATCCACAAATGTGGAGCGAACAGTTGTTCGCTGCAATGGCAAAATTTTGCCGTCCCGGAGGGACGTTTGCAACTTTTACATCCGCCGGAACAGTTCGCAGAGGATTGCAGAGTGCAGGTTTTACTGTCACAAAGATTAAAGGATTTGGACACAAAAGAGAGATGCTGACAGGCATTTTATCTCCATCAGAAAATCCTTCTCTTTCTTTATCCCACATGCCATGGTTTTCTCGCCAAGCCGCCACCCATCCCGATGATATAGCTATTATCGGTGGCGGTATCGCAAGTGCATTAACTGCCCTCGCTTTATTGCGCCGTGGAGCTAAAGTCACACTATATTGCCAAGACGAACAACCAGCACAGAATGCATCCGGCAACCTGCAGGGAGCCCTTTATCCCTTACTAACGGGCAATGACGATCCGCTAGAGCGTTTCTTCACATCAGCATTTACTTTTGCCCGACGTCAGTATGATCAATTGATTGCTGAAAATATGCCATTTGACCACCAATGGTGTGGTGTCAGTCAATTAGCTTATGATGAAAAAAGCAACAATAAAATTAACAAAATGCTGCAAACAGAATGGCCAGAAGCCATTGCGGTTGAGATGGATCGCCAACAATTGAGTCATGTCAGTGGATTGGACGTTAATTATCATGGCATTCACTATCCACAAGGAGGCTGGTTATACCCTGCACAATTAACCCAAGAGGTCATAAAACTTGCTGAGCAACGCGGTATGCGAGTTAATTTTAATCATAAGGTGACACAGCTCATTCAAAATGAAAACAGTTGGCAATTGCAGATTGAATATAAGGAAAGACTGCAATACAAAAATCATAACGCCGTTATCATTGCCAATGGTCACTGCCTGCCGCAGTTCGAACAAACGAAAAAACTTCCAGTCACTGCTGTTCGCGGTCAAGTGAGCCATATCCCAACCACAGGCAGTCTCAGGCAACTGAAAAGCGTACTGTGTTACGATGGTTATATGACTCCGGCTAATCCCAATAATCAACATCACTGTATTGGTGCCAGTTACCAACGCCAGCAATTAGATACACTGTACTCTTCTATTGAACAGCAAGAAAACCGTGATCGTTTATTGAAATGTTTTCCTGAGGTTGATTGGGTACAGGAAATTGATATCTCGGAAGAAAAATCCCGCCAAGGCATACGGTGTGTCATTCGGGATCATATGCCAATGGTCGGAAACGTTCCTGTTTTAAGTGACATCATGGAGAAATATGCCAATTTAGCTCATCAGATACAGTCTGATGAAGTTATTGACGAATCGCCTTGTTACCCTAATCTATTTGTTATTGGTGCGTTAGGTTCTCGTGGTTTATGTTCCACTCCTTTGAGTGCTGAATTATTAGCTAGTCAAATTTTTGGAGAAGCCTTACCTCTAGATGATGAAACATTAGCAGCTTTACATCCCAATCGCTTTTGGGTGAGAAAGTTGTTACGGGGCAAATCCGTTAAGACAGAAAGATCTTAAGGGTATTTGCTCATCTATATCAGGTACCCTGCATAGAAAGCAGGGTGCCTAATGAAACACCAATATTTCCATTCTCAAAAACCAGCACAATGCTCAGGTGTAGAGATCAACCGTTTCATTACACAGCGTTGTTCTTCAGCAAACCCGTAGTCAATTTCACTTTGTAATATATGGCGTAATGATTCAGTAAGCTGCTGAAAATCTAATATGTTAAATCCTAATCTGTGATAAAAAGGCGCATTCCAATTAACATAACGAAAAGTAGTCAATGTAACAGCCTGAAGTTGACGCTGTTCCGCAACTTGAACCAGCTTCTCAATCAATGCCTTTCCAATACCTTTCTTCTGCCAATCTTCATGGACGGAGAGTTCCATAATGTGGAGACCGTCATCCAACGGCTTAGCTAAAATAAAACCAATAGGCTGAGAGTCACCATTAAGAGCGATCCAGCTATTGCCTTGTGAGATATACTCCAAATGCTGCTGTTCCGTTTGCACATGGCCATCAGCTATCCAAGCCAACTCAGGTATAGCACTAAATAATTTTGCAGCGGAATGCTCTATTGCGGGTAATAGACTCGCATCAGATTTTTGTGTTAAACAAATAGAAAACATAGTGTACCTTGTTCATATATTCAATAAGAAAAAATTACTGGAATAAGCAACACCAAAGGTAACATATTTATTTTAGTAAGTATTTACAGCATAAATTTCATCGCTGCAATAATCATACCTGAAAGACCAAACATTATTGTAACCATCCACTTAGTTTGAGAAACTATTTTCTCTGATACGCTTACATGTAAAGATGATATTTTCTGATGAATAGATGAAACATCTCCCCTCAAGGAAAAAATATCCCCTTTCATGGAGGAAATATCTCCTTTCATGCAAAGGATATCTTTTTTCATAAAATCAATATCTTTCTTCATAAAACCAATATCTTGTTTCATTAAAGACATATCATTACGCATAGATGTCATTTCAGTTGACATATCGTTACGTACAGAAGCTATTTCTTTATAAACCAATGTACTAACAGCCTCAACATCCGCTTTTGTTGCGTAATTTGACTTTATGACAGCAACATCTGTTTTTATTTGTGCAACATCTGATTCCAGATTTTCAACTCTTTTTTCCAATGTTGTACTCATTGCCTTTTTCCAACTAAATTTTAAGGGGTTATAACTTATCGATTCAGGTAATAAAAACATTTTGTTATTTTCGGAAAAATATCCATATTCATTTTGAACAGAACTAATTTTCTGTTTCATAATGCCATCTCCTGACATATCCTTTTCCAGTTTCCATTTTTTGAGAAAAATTAATCTCTTTTCTAATATGGGATGTTATCTATTCTTTTTCTTATAACTGCTCCTCTAATTGCGTATCCATATCGATATTTTTTATTAATTCAACTTACTTAATTAGCTAAGAAAATATCTTATTTACTATCCTATTTTATCATTACTCTAACACTCCTATTTATTTTAATCATCAGCCGTTCCACTAATAACTTGATTATTTTAAATGAAAATCAACACTTCCATTCACCACTCTTACAACATACTATATTTTTATATTATTTTAATGTCATATGGAAAATTATTCCAAGACAATGGAAAATAGCGAATTACTTTTCTATTTAATATCAATTTAATTACATTCCACATACTAAAGCTTAAGTAACTGTACTCTACATTAACGATAAAAAGATCAATAAATATTGGATTTTCGCTATTTATTCTGATTATTGAGAAGTGTCACGAATTTTTTTGTAATCGTAGATAGCCAATTACTTCGAACCATCAGAAAAAATAAAGGGCTACATAAATAGCCCTCATTAAAATTATTTTTATACCCTTCGTCTTTCAAGTTGCCTCTTTGTTGACTGCGTTCACTCACCCCAGTCACATAGTTATCTATGCTCCCGGGGATTCGTTCCCTTGCCGCCGCGATGCATCTTGAAATCCATTGGGTATATATCAATGAATTAAACTTGCGCATTATCCAGCAGTTTTTGCCAAGTTGCTAAAACTAAAACCTGATCTGGCGGGGCCAGTTCTCCCGCTTTAATCGCTTTATAGACACTTTCTTCCACACGTTGATGAAGCTGTTCAACGGTATTTGCCCCTTCTTGCTCTAATTCAGCAACCGCCAACGTTAAATGCCCACGGAGGTATCCACCAGCAAATAATTCGTCATCACTGGCATGTTCAACCATGTCATCAATTTGCGCCAGAATGCGTGTTTCAAACTCTGCGAGCATTATTTTTTCCTCAAAATCAATTTCAATTAGCAAAAGGATCTTCCGGATAAGGAAAATGTTCTGCTTTTAGTGGGGGCGTATTGTAGAACGATTGCAGACCTTGAATAAAGCTTGCTGCTCGTGTGGGTATTCCATTTTCAAGGTATTGCATAACTTGCCCATGCACTTTTCGCTGAAAGGCAAAGCGATCAGGCTCAAAATCCCCTTCGAGGTTGTCACAACTAATATTAAAGGGGAAACCCGCCGCAACACAGAATAACCATTCCAACGACTGCGGTTTGATTTCCACTTTTTCAAATTCTCCCTGTGTTTGAGCATCACGCCCATCAGGGCAATACCAATAACCAAAATCGACCAGTTTGCGGCGTTCTTCACCCGCAATGCACCAATGCGAAATTTCATGTAATCCACTGGCATAAAAACCATGGGCAAATACAATCTGGTTATAGCTCACTTCATCATTCGCTGGCAGGTAAATCGGTTCAGCATCACCTTTTATTAAGCGAGTGTTATAGTCATCGCTAAAGCAATTATTAAAAATTTCAATCAGTTGTTGATAATGATGTGCAGTCATGTATTAATGCAATATCCTAAAATCAAAAATAAAATGCCAACCAAGATCGAATAGTATCTCCATGATGATCATAGAGAAGTTTGATGCTCATCAAAAAAGATATTGTTACTAACATTGGACGGATCAGTTTTTGTCCTTTACTCAGCACTAAACCAGCACCTAACCGGGCGCCTATCATTTGCCCTATCAGCATCACACAACCCACCAGCCATAAAACCTGACCGCCAATAATAAAGAAGCCTAAGGCACCAATGTTAGAAGCAAAGTTCAGTACCTTGGCATGGACTGTCGCTTTTGCCAAATTGTATCCACAGAGCATGACATAACATAGTGCGAAAAAAGATCCCGTTCCCGGCCCAAACACACCGTCATAAAAACCGATTCCACACCCTGTGAGGCAACCAAATGCAATCGGGCCAAGGCGACGTTGCCGATCTTCGGCTCCAATATTGGGCACCAATAAAAAGTAAAGACCAATGAGCATTACCAAGATCGGCAATAAATAACGCAGAAAATCCGGTGACACGAATTGAACCAACAAAGCACCCAACATGGCTCCGATTATTGTCATGAAGATAGCAAAACGCTGGGAGCGCCAATCCACGACTTTACGACGAATAAAGTAAAGGCTGGCAGAGAACGAACTGCCTACAGCCTGAAGTTTATTCGTCGCCAATGTTTGAACTGGGGGAACACCTACTGACAATAAAGCGGGAATGGTTAATAACCCTCCCCCACCGGCAATGGAATCAATAAATCCCGCAACTAACGCAACCAAAAAAAGAAAACCGTAAATCTCAAGACCCAATGATGACCATTCCATTATTCATTTCACCAGAAAACTGCTTGCCAATTATTACGATATCTTTCGGTATCAATCGAAGTACGTATCAGTATCCTCACTACCAACGCGGAAGCGGAGGTATCACGTCAGCACATTGCGCACGCTGACGCAGCAAATGATCCATCAACACTATCGCCATCATGGCTTCTGCGATAGGGACAGCACGGATACCCACACAAGGATCATGGCGGCCGCGGGTCACCATATCCACTTCTTCTCCCTGACGGTTGATTGTTTTGCCTGACACCATAATGCTGGATGTTGGTTTCAGGGCGATATGAGCAATAATCGGTTGGCTGCTGCTAATTCCACCCAAAATGCCGCCGGCATGATTACTGCTGAATCCCTGCATTGTTATTTCATCGCGGTTCTCACTGCCACGTAAGTTAACAACACCAAAACCATCACCAATTTCAACGCCTTTAACTGCGTTAATACTCATCAAAGCATGAGCAATATCTGCATCCAGACGGTCAAAAACCGGCTCTCCCAATCCCGCAGGAACATTTTCCGCAACTACCGTGACTTTCGCTCCAATAGAGTCACCTTCTTTTTTCAGTGCTCGCAGTAATTCATCAAGTTGAGTCAATTTACTCTCATCAGGACAGAAAAAAGGATTCTGTTCGACCAGTGCCCAATCTTTCAATTCGCAATGAATATCACCCATCTGAGTTAAGCAGGCACGAATAATAATTCCATGTTTTTCAAGCAGATATTTTTTGGCGATCGCTCCTGCCGCAACACGCATAGCGGTTTCACGGGCTGAGGAACGCCCACCGCCACGATAATCACGCAACCCATATTTCTGTTCGTAGGTATAATCAGCATGTCCCGGGCGGAAAACATCTTTAATCGCACTGTAATCTTGTGAGCGTTGATCGGTATTTTCGATTATCAGGCCAATGCTGGTTCCTGTCGTTACCCCGTTAAAAACCCCCGAAAGAATGCGAACCTGATCAGGTTCCCGACGCTGTGTTGTATAACGGGAAGTTCCGGGACGACGTCTGTCTAAGTCGATTTGTAAATCAGTTTCTGTGATAGCAATGCCCGGAGGAACACCATCCACAATACACCCCAATGCGATTCCGTGAGATTCACCAAATGTGGTAACACGAAAAAACTGCCCAATACTATTGCCTGCCATTCCTACCCTGCCATCATTATTTATGAGTTGAAAATGAGATCAAATAACAATAACTTACCCAATGATCAAAACCTATCTTATTTCATCAATTTTATTTTCCTTTATACCTTTCATCTTGCAAGCTGGCTGTGATTATCCATCCCGGCCATACAATTTAATTGCAGGCCGGGAATTCATTCTGTTACCGTTGTGCTATAACTTGAAATCTATCGGGTATCGTTTAATAGAAAATCTGTTTTGACCATTCGATAACTGAAAAATATCAGTCTTTGAATTGCTGGAAATATTCGTGATGCTCAACAAGCTGCTGGCGAGTCAGCACGAAAACACCATCACCATAATCATGTTCGAATGTCAGCCATTTGAATGGTACTTCAGGGTATTGCTCAATCAGGTGTACCATACTGTTACCTACTTCACATACCAGTATTCCATCTTCTGAAAGGAAATCCGGGGCAGTTGCCAGAATACGACGAACCAAATCCAACCCGTCAATACCTGCAGCCATGGCTAATTCAGGTTCATGATCGTATTCCTGAGGAAAATCACTCATATCTTCTTCATCGACATAAGGAGGATTAGTGACAATGATGTCATACTTCACCGATGGTATATCATGAAATAGATCTGAACGAATCGGGATTACACGGTGAGAAAGCTTATGATTCTCTATATTTATTTCTGCAACTTCCAAAGCATCAGGAGAAATATCAACAGCATCAACTTCGGCTTCTGGGAAGGCATGGGCACAGGCAATTGCAATACAACCGCTTCCTGTACAAAGATCCAAAATTGTCGATGGCTGACGTGAGATAAGTCCTTCAAAGTGGTTTTCAATCACATCTCTAATCAGTGAACGTGGAATCAAAACTCGCTCATCGACATAAAATTCATGACCACAGAACCAGGCTCTATTTATCAAATAAGCAACAGGAATACGTTCATTAATACGACGCAAGACAAGTTCCACGATGCGTTGACGCTCTGTTGATGTCAGGCGTGAAGCCATCATTGAATCAGGGACATCCATAGGCAAACGCAATGAGGGGAGAACTAATTGCAAAGCCTCGTCCCACGGATTACATGTAGTATGTCCATAATAGATATCCGATTCGCTAAAACGGCTGGTAGACCAACGCAACATATCTAAAATGGTACGCAGCTCTGCAACAGCCTCATCGACTAAAATCTTATCCAAAAAACACCTCCAAACAACAAAAAAGATATATCAACTCGTTAGTTTGCCATGATCCAGAACACAAATCAGCTTTCTTAGCACAGGGTTATCTTAGGATGAAATTGTATTCACAAAACAGCGTATTAAGAAAAAGAGTTTTTTAGGGAAGATAATGCGACTACGAATAAAATGTATTTGGAAAGGCAAAAACATACCACCCTATATACATAGGGTGGTATGGGAGGGTTAGCTATGACTTGTTTTTTTCACCCATAAATAATAGCTAATAGTCAGTAATACTATCCATACTATCCCTACGTATAATGCAATCCGGGTATTTGGAAAATAGCCCAGTACGGCAATAACAAATGCCATAAATGCAATAGTCAGAGTTGGTGCTATCGGCCATAGAGGAACAGGAAATTTAAGCTGTTTTGCTTCTTCTGCAGGCATTCTACGACGCATCATGTACTGTGACAGCAGGATCATCAACCATACCCAGACAGTTGCAAATGTTGCGATTGAAGCAATGATTCCGAAAATTTTTCCCGGCAGAAAGTAATTCAAAACAACACCAAGTAATAAAACACCTGACATGACCAATACGGTTATCCACGGTACTCCGTTTTTCGTTAATTGCGTAAAAGCAGCCGGTGCCTGTTTCTCTTGCGCCATGCCATACATCATACGACCAGCACCAAAAATATCACTGTTGATCGCTGAAATAGCCGCCGTAATCACAACAACGTTCAAAATATTCGCGGCTGAATCAATACCCAGACTGGAGAATATCTGCACAAACGGACTGCCGTTTTGTCCCACTTGATTCCACGGGTAAATGCACATCAGAACAAACAGGGTAAGAACATAGAACAGCAAGATGCGGAACGGAACGGCATTGATTGCCCGCGGGATAGATTTTTCCGGATTTTTTGCTTCACTGGCAGTGATGCCGATGACTTCAATACCGCCAAATGCAAACATAACGACCGTAAACGAAGCTATCACCCCTGCAATGCCATTCGGCATGAATCCGCCATGTTCCCATAAATTTGATAGGCCAGTGACATGCCCGGATTCTTGACCGAAGCCGTACATCATAATGGCAAAACCACCGACAATCATGGCAATAATCGCAGTGACTTTGATGATAGAAAGCCAAAATTCCATTTCACCAAATACTTTGACATTACATAAATTTATTGCCCCAATGAAGAAGACAATGCTGAGCACCCAAATCCACTGATCAACATGGGGAAACCAGAGTTTCATATAGATGCCAAAGGCCGTGACGTCAGCGAGACAAACAACCAGCATTTCGAAGACGTAAGTCCATCCAGTTAGAAAACCTGCCAATGGCCCTAAGTAGTGAGTCGCATAATAAGAGAAAGAGCCCGGCTCAGAACGATGAACCGCCATTTCTCCCAATGCCCGCATGACCATGAAAACTGCGGCACCACCAATGGCATAGGCAAGCAATACCGCTGGCCCTGCTGCTTTAATGGCTTCTGCAGAGCCATAGAAAAGCCCCGTGCCAATTGCCGATCCCAGTGCCATAAATCGGATGTGGCGAACACTTAACCCTCGTTTGAGTTGTGAAATATTTTGCATGATTTATCCTTGTGTCTTTTATTATTAGATTGGGAAAGATAAATACTACGATAAGGCCGGGTTTATTCGGCCTAAAAACGATGTGTTTGTGATTAATTTTCTAAGATCTTGCCAGCAGGCAACAATGCAGAAAGTCTTTGCTCAATCAACAGTTGAATGGCTGCATCAATATCTGGCGCGAAAAAGCGGTCTTTATCATAATGTGCGACTTTATCACGCAAAATATGGCGGGCTTTTTCCAGTATTGTGCTGCTCTTCAATCCATGGCGAAAATCCACGCCCTGGCAAGCAGTCAACCATTCAATTGCTAAAATTCCACGCACGTTATCTGCCATTTCCCATAAGCGGCGACCAGCGGCCGGTGCCATTGATACGTGGTCTTCCTGATTGGCAGAAGTTGGTAGGCTATCAACACTGGAAGGGTGTGCCAACGCTTTATTTTCACTCGCCAATGCCGCCGTGGTTACTTGCGCAATCATAAAACCGGAGTTCACGCCGCTGTTCTCAACTAAGAATGGTGGCAACTGAGACATATTGCTGTCCATCAGCAAAGCAACCCGGCGTTCTGACAAAGAACCTATTTCTGCCAAAGCAATAGCCAGATTATCCGATGCCATAGCGACAGGCTCTGCATGGAAGTTACCACCCGAAATCACTTCATCTTCTTCAGTAAATACCAGCGGATTATCGGAAACTGCATTAGCTTCAACCAAAATGACATCGGCAGCATGGCGGATCTGGGTTAAGCAAGCCCCCATCACTTGTGGCTGACAACGCAATGAATAAGGGTCCTGAACTTTAGAACAGTTCTTGTGGGATTCAGAGAGACCGCTTTGCTCTTCTAAAACCAGACGGTAAAGGGTTGCCACATCAATTTGACCTTTCTGACCACGCGCTTCATGAATACGCGCATCAAATGGCTTACGGGAACCAAGGGCCGCTTCAACAGACAGCGCACCACAAATAACGGCTGATGCCAGTAAATCTTCTGCTGCAAAAAGACCTTTCAGAGCAAAAGCGGTTGAAGCTTGTGTTCCATTGAGCAGCGCCAATCCTTCTTTTGCGACTAAGTTAATTGGTTTGAGTCCCGCTTTTTCCAGCGCTACTTTAGCAGGCAACCATTCACCGCGATAACGGGCCTTACCTTCGCCCAACAATAGTAAACTCATATGTGCCAATGGCGCTAAATCTCCTGACGCCCCGACTGAGCCTTTACTTGGAATACAAGGATAAACTTCAGCGTTAACCAATGTAACCAAACTCTGAATAACGTCCAGACGAATACCAGAATAACCACGGGCAAGGCTGTTGATTTTCAACACAATAATCAAGCGGACAATTTCATCCGGCAGAGGCTCGCCTACCCCCGCTGCATGTGACAGTACGATAGAACGCTGTAGCTCTTCCAAGTCTTGTTCTGCAATGCGGGTGTTCGCCAGCAAACCAAACCCCGTATTTATACCATAAGCAGTTCTGTTTTCACTGATAATGCGATTTACACAAGCAACGCTGCTTTCAATGGCAGGGAAACATTGTTCATCCAAACTGATGTGAACAGGATGCTGATAAACATGGCGTAATTCTTCAAGCGTCATTTTTCCTGGATGGATAGTAATGTTTTTCATATCAATAACGCCCCTTATTTTGTATCAATCATTGGCAGGTTCAGTCCCTGCTCTTTCGCACACTGGATAGCCAGCTCATAACCTGCATCAGCATGACGCATAACCCCTGTCGCAGGATCGTTATGCAGTACACGGGCAATGCGTTCTGCCGCCTCATCAGTGCCGTCACAGACAATCACCATGCCCGAGTGTTGTGAGAATCCCATTCCCACGCCACCACCATGATGCAGGGAAACCCACGTTGCGCCGCCGGCTGTGTTTAGCAAAGCATTCAGTAATGGCCAGTCTGAAACCGCATCGGAGCCATCCTGCATGGATTCAGTTTCACGGTTAGGGCTGGCTACAGAACCAGAATCCAAATGGTCACGACCAATTACGATTGGCGCGGAAAGTTCCCCACTGCGAACCATTTCATTGAAGGCCAATCCCAACTTCGCACGATCGCCCAATCCCACCCAGCAAATACGCGCAGGCAAGCCCTGAAAACTGATACGCTCTTTCGCCATATCTAACCAATGGTGTAAATGGGTGTCATCCGGCAGCAATTCTTTTACCTTGGCATCGGTTTTATAAATGTCTTCAGGAGCACCGGAAAGTGCCGCCCAACGGAAAGGCCCGATACCACGGCAGAACAGAGGACGAATGTAAGCAGGAACAAATCCCGGGAAATCAAAGGCATGCTCAACACCCATTTCTTTCGCCATTTGACGGATGTTATTGCCATAATCAAAAGTAGGTACTCCCTGCTTCTGGAAAGCCAGCATGGCTTCAACATGTACAGCCATTGAAGCTTTTGCCGCCTGAATAACGACTTCTGGCTCAATCTCAGCGCGGCGACAATACTCTTCCCACGTCCAACCCACAGGCAAATAACCGTGTAATGGATCATGTGCGCTGGTTTGATCTGTGACCATATCAGGATGAACACCACGACGTACCAACTCAGGTAAAATTTCTGCCGCATTGCCGCACAAGGCTATTGATACGGCTTTACCTTCACGGGCATAGCGCTCAATACGCGCCAGAGCATCGTCCAGATCAGTGGCCTGTTCGTCCACGTATTTAGTACGAAGACGAAAATCAATGCGACTTTGCTGGCATTCTATGGTCAGTGAAGATGCACCTGCCAACGTTGCTGCCAGTGGCTGTGCACCACCCATGCCGCCCAACCCCGCAGTCAATACCCAACGGCCGGTTAAATTGTCGTTGTAATGCTGACGCCCTGCTTCCACAAAAGTTTCGTAAGTTCCTTGGACAATGCCCTGACTGCCAATATATATCCAGCTTCCCGCTGTCATCTGGCCATACATTGCCAATCCCTTGGCATCCAGTTCATTAAAATGTTCCCACGTTGCCCAATGTGGAACTAAATTCGAGTTTGCAATTAATACACGTGGTGCGTTCTCATGTGTTTTGAAAACCCCCACAGGCTTACCTGACTGCACTAATAAAGTTTCGTCATTTTCCAGATTTTTCAGCGTGTCAACGATTTTCTCATAACAATCCCAATTTCTGGCGGCTCGGCCGATTCCACCATAAACCACTAATTCGTTTGGATTTTCGGCCACTTCGGGATCAAGGTTGTTCATAAGCATACGGAGTGGTGCTTCCGTCAGCCAACTTTTTGCTGTGAGTTGTGTTCCTCTAGGGGCACGAATAATTACGTTGCTGAATTTATTATTTTGTATCGTCACGGTTTTACCTATTTCATCGTTATGAATTTTGTTAATTGTATAGTTGTATATACATGTATATTCAATAGGCAAAAATGTGACAGAGATAAGGTTAATGGTATGGGAGACATTATCATTTATATAAAAATCAATAAGATGATAATGATTTATCGGGTAATAAATTGGCAGGTTTTTTTGCTGGCTTTGTGTTTTACATCACATTTGATTTACATTACTGTCACAATCAATAATAAAAAAACCTCTTTTCCCTTTTGGAGTTAAAGAGGTTTTTATAACCAAATAAGCGAGCTATGAGCTAAAATGTCCTTTTAATTTATATCTATGCCCTGGAAACAATAGCTTGGCACTGGAAACAATGAACTTTTTTGACCAAGTTCGACGACTGATTAACAAACAAGGTGTATTTGCTTCAATTTGCAATAATCGGCAAGAGCGGGCATCTCCTGCCACGGCTTCAACGATATGCTCCCCTTCTGTCAAAGGCGCTACTTGTGATAAGTAATCATGAGCCGTTTGCCGACTAAAATCCTGCTTCAGATATTCCGGCGCAGCTTGAGCATTGACATAGCGATCTTCAATCTGCACTGGCAGATCGTTTTCATAATGCACAATGATGGAATGGTAGATAAGCGAACCTACAGAAATACCGAATTCCGCTGCCTGTGTCATATTCGCGTTAACTTCAGAAAGCGTCAGTACCTTGCAACTGTGCTGATGAGAGCGCGAAGCTATTTCATCCGCAATACTGTGGATCTCAAACAGCGCGGACTGCCCCTTAGGTTCAGAGACAAACGACCCCACGCCTTGCAGACGGACTAGAAAACCATCTGCTGTCAGCTCTCTCAGTGCCCTGTTAGCTGTCATGCGACTACAGTTAAACTGCTTGACCAATTCCGCTTCAGAGGGAACCCGATCATGCGGTTTCCATTCCCCTGTATAGATTTTTTCAATAATCGCTTGTTTGACTTTCGCATACAAAGGCACTGGCTTGGCAAATGTATCTGATAAATCAGCCGTCACTATGACTTCCTTCTCACTTTTTATTCACTTCACTAGTTATTCACTTCACCAGTTATTCATTCCACCAGTGCACCAACTGCCACGCAAGACGAGCCGCTGCTTTTCCTCCCATACCTTGAATGTCATACAAGGGGTTAAGTTCAACCAAATCTACGGCTTGTAACTTTTTGCTCTGACAAATAAGTTGAACTAATGGCAATAAACGCTCCAGCGGAACACCCAACGCAGCCGGCGCAGAAACTGCTGGCATTTGCCAAATTGGCAACACATCCAAATCAATAGTCATATAAATAATATCAACTTGATTAATGATATCTTGTATTTGCTGCTGTACCTTGTCCATCATGGACTCAACACAATGCGTATCCCAAATAATGGTAACATCAAGGTGATTAGCCTCATCCAACAATGCTTGCGTATTCGACGCCAGACTGGCTCCAATACAGGCGTAATTAAACGGGCGTTGATGCTGCTGACAATAATGGGCAAGCTGTCGAAATGGTGTACCTGAGGTGGGCTGCGGTGCATTACGCAAATCCAAATGGGCATCAAAATTAATAATACCTATACGTTGTGTCGGAAACGCGCGATAAATTCCCATTCCATGCGCAAACGCCGTTTCATGTCCCCCACCCAAAATCATGGTCTTCATATTATGTTGCAGGCAATGATATACCGCATCACTAAGGGCATTCTGCGCTTCACTTAATTTTTCGGGATTGGCGCGAATATTGCCTAAATCCACCAGCCGATCATGACCATCATAACTAGCCAGATTTGCTAATGATTGACGTAAATATTCAGGGCCCAATTTCGCTCCCGGACGACCTTGATTAAGTTTGACGCCTTCATCGCACTCAAATCCCAATAGCGCAATGTGGTGAGGAAATTCTTCAGGGGAAAAACTGGCGGGCTGTTTTATTGTCTGGAATATACGCAAAGCATTATTGGCTTCTGCAAGATCATCTCGCCCTTGCCAAATATTTTCTGATGTTGGATGCCATAAATTCATTTTCTTTCCCTCGCCACCATTAATTATTGCTAATACTATTAGCACCAAAGTAATTCAAATGATCGTGATGCGTTATTTCTCCGCGATAAACACGATAAACCAATGGGTTATGTCCCAGTTCATATAAAATATCCACTGGATTGTGGGCATCCCAGACAACAAAATCCGCCATATAGCCAGCAGCCAGCTGACCATGACTATTTGTACGCCCTAATGCGCGAGCCGCATGGATTGTAACGCCTTGCCATGCCTCTTCTGGTGTTAAACCAAATTGTACACAAGCCATATTCATAGTCAGACGTAAGGAGGCGAAAGGGCTGGTGCCGGGGTTAAAGTCTGTCGAGATAGCCATCGGAACAGCGTATTCGCGCAACAATGCGATAGGCGGGCGCTGAGTCTCTTTCAGGAAATAAAATGCCCCAGGCAGCAACACGGCAACCGTCCCACTACGGCTAATAGCTTCAATTCCCTTTTCATCCAAATATTCTATATGATCAACTGACCAGCCCTGATATTCAGCAACCAGTTCACTCCCTCCCAAATTAGAAAGTTGCTCAACGTGACCTTTTACAGGGATATTCAGGCATCTGGCTGTATCAAACAGACGTTTAGTTTGGCTGAGATTAAAACCGACAGATTCGCAGAACACATCCACGGATTCGAATAACTGTTTCTGCCAAAGTGTGGGGAGGATGGAATCACAAACCAAATCAATATAGGCATCAGGGTTGTGTTTATATTCAGGTGGAACTGCATGGGCAGACAGCAGTGTTGGGCTAATTTCAATGGGGTTTTTCTCTGCCAGTGCCCGTACGACATTCAACTGTTTCTCTTCATTTGCCAGATCCAACCCATAACCTGATTTCATTTCAATGGTTGTTACGCCTTCAGCAATCAACGCATTGAGGCGCTTCTGGGCGGACTTTTCCAATTGTTGAACCGAACTATTGCGAGTGGCATTGACCGTGGAGTTAATGCCCCCGCCTTTGGCACTAATTTCTTCATAAGAAATCCCATTTAAACGCTGTTCCCACTCAAATGCACGATTACCACCAAAAACGAGGTGAGTATGACAGTCGATCAATCCGGGTGTGATTAGTCGCTGTGCTACATCGATAATTTTGCAGTTGTTGGTTGGTACGCTATCTGTCGGCAAAATCGCTAAGATTTTTTCATTCCGAACAATGAGATCATGTTGTTCCAACATTCCATAATTATTTTTACCATCAATATTCTTAAGTGTAGGGTTCATTGTGGCAAGTCTGGCATTACGCCAAATAACATCGGTATCTTTCAGTTCAATCGACATTATTATCGTCCTGTTATTTTTTTCTTATTGATATCAGTTTTCATGTTGTATATACATTTATTTTATAACCAAACACGATTGTCAAATCATTTTGTGAACGACTTGTTACTTAAAACGATAGCTTCTAAGAAAAATCGCAAAAAATCAGGTACACTTACTGAAATTTGTGAGTGAATTAACGTGTAATGAAGAAGAAAAATCTACTAAACAAAGAAGACATCAGTCTATTCAGAACATCTGTTGTGGGAACTCGTCGCATTGTTCAGGATACAGTTACCCATACCCCGAAAAGAAAAAAAATAAGTCATGTCGCCCCTGAACGCCTTATGCAAGAGCAGGTTGATGCCTGTTACTATTTTTCCGATGAGTTTCAACCCAATTTGGACATGGAAGGCCCGACTCGTTACATTCGGGAAGGTGCCAATCATTATGAATTAAAAAAATTACGCCGTGGAGATTATCCTCCTGAGCTTTTTCTGGATTTACATGGATTGACCCAATTGCAGGCCAAACAAGAGATTGGGGCTTTGGTTGCAGCTTGTCGCCGTGAACACGTCTACTGCGCCTGCATTATGCATGGTCACGGTAAACATATTCTCAAACAACAAACACCCTTATGGCTTGCTCAACATCCTGATGTTATCGCCTTCCATCAGGCACCCAGAGAGTGGGGAGGGAACGCTGCATTGCTCATTTTGATCGAAATGGAGGAATTCACGCAGCGTTAGTTAATTGATTCTCAGTATGAGATTAGAATTTGGTCGCTAGTTGTGCCGGGGAAGTTTGCCATAATAAATTCCCTTTTTCAGTCTGATTATCCCATTTCACACAAGCAATGCTGGATGTAGCAAACATCAGAGGAGTTTGCCCGGGGCAGAGATCAGAAACCAAATAACCGACCAACGGTAAATGGGAAACCACCAATACAGATTTGTGCCCTTGTATTGACAAAACTTGTAAATAACTGGCAACCAATGCTACATCACCCGAAGGCGTTAATTCGTCTAACACTTCCTCATTGTTAGGCAATGTCAGATATTCACGAACCACTTTTAAGGTCTGCTCTGCTCGGATATAAGAGCTGACCAAAACAGAATCAATATCAGGCTCTTGCTGCTCAAGCCAATAAGCCATTTTCTGTGATTCTATACACCCACGAGGTGTAAGCTCCCGGGTTGCATCACTGATTGAATCTAAAGCAGCATCACCATGACGCATAATAAAAACATACATAATTCACCGTCTAGTTAATTGTGAACCAGCCTCAAGACAATACACAATCTGGCACTTCTTGAAGCAATCCATTGGTTATACGGTATTAAATAAATAAATAAGTTAATTTGATATTAACAAGCTAATGTTGGATAAAAAACGTTTCAATTAACGCGATGCTCGACTTTAACATCCTATGACGTTGGCTTGTTGAAGCCAGTCGCGTTGACTTTTACCTTGTTTAAAATTGGCAAAAATGCCCAACGTATGAGAAAGC
>NZ_JBBMXH010000072.1:0-26086 GCF_037996725.1 Xenorhabdus entomophaga | reverse complement strand
TGAAGCTGATATCTTTGTCCTGGAGTCAACTGTCGATACTGTCTGATTTGTTTATGCATATCAGGCTACTATTTCGGGTGTGAGAGCTGTGAAATTTATCACAGTTGACTCCCACCTTTTAATATCTCACCTGTTGCACTTAATATGTTAACTCAGCTATCCTCAACAGCTTCATTTTTTATCATTTGCTCTAATGGTCGCATGTTGTTATTCCTTTATTTATATTTGGCTTCTTATTGGATTCAGACATGAAAAGAAAAGCCATAAATTTCAATGGCTTTCCTTATTTATATTTTAGATCTTACTCATCTTCCTCCAGAGCAAACTCTATCGCTTCTTTTACACGATAGTAATCTTTATTTTTTTCCGTAAATTCTGGGCAATTTAGAATTTCATTAAATTTATTATTTCCTAAGACCTCTCTTATATCTGAAAACATAATATCTAGATCGGCAACTTGATCGCGAGGAGAGTTTTCTAAATCAACAGACAAATATCGTCTTTTAAAAAGAGATATTGCATCTTCTGGGAAATTATTTAATAAAATAACGAATGCTTTAAGTTGATATACTCTTAATGTAACTAATTTTTCTAGGTTATTTTTAAACTTCTCATCAGATTTAAAAGAATCTGAATCTTTCACATTAGTAATGCAATCCACCAATTCATAATAACTTTTGATAAATCTATCCAATATAGCAGGAAAATCATTTCTCACTTTTCTACTCTCCCATATTTAATAATATCGTCGTCAGTAACATTATCCTTAATTTTCCAGTCCATTACACCTCCTTTAGTTTTGCCCTTTAACTCGACATTTTTCTTGCTTGTATCAATATCAACATAATAGTCAGCTCCCAGGGCTCCTGTGCTTCGTTTTATTGCGTCTGGATTTTTAGGATCAACTTTTGTAGAAGTGACACTAATTCCTCCTCTTGAATCATTTGGATCATAGGTAAATCCCTCTTTTTTGAATTTTTTATATTCCTTTGTTGACATAAATCGCCTTACAGTACCTGGGTTTCTCGGTATACCATCAATTAACCCACTACCTTTACCATGACTACTACTCAAATAAACATAAATCGCCGGAACATTCGAAACCGGGAAGATCAGAATATAATCACGAAAACTCTTCTGTTCCGGTTTTGGCGTGGTTAACGTCGTTGGCCTGTTCTCATCCGGTATTGGCGTAGTCGTGGCATTATCACCCATCTGCTTCGGATCTTGCTGTGGGTTAATATAAACCCCGTCCCGCCAAGTCCGCTGCTCCGGTATCGGTAAGCCCGGAGTTTGGCTGCTAATTTCCGGATCCAGCACAGCCACCTTGGCATTGATACTCGCATCCTGCTGAGCATATTTATCAATATCGCTCTGTGATAATTCACCTGTTCGTGTGTCTAAGTACCAAGCCAGTGTGGGTGAAGCCGCATCATCTTCCCAAAATTCATACCGGTTTAATGATTCATTATATTTCACATTGCGGACTTTGACCTGCTCCAGCCCGCTTTCCTCGCTGGTATGATATCCCACTGCAGTGAGTTGCCCGTTTTGTGTATTCTCCACAAAACGATAACGAACACGGGTGGGTGCAGTTCCTTTTTTATCGGCAATGTCCTTTAAGTTTTCGTGGCTCAGTAAGTCTTTATCACTGTCATCCCACCAATTCCGTATCATCATCCCTAAAGTTATTGCGGATGCACTCGTGAGATAAGATTCGCGGGACATACTAAACCGGATGTTATCCAACTTTTGCTTCTCACTTGAGGACAGTAAAGGGCGTGTTTCTTTCTCCTTGCCATTATTCTCATGGTTTGCAATAGCAGTAGTACCCGTCATAGCCGCTTGTGTCTGCTGAGCTGCCTGCAAAGAATATTCTATAAGGATTGGATTCGCTTCTGCTTTTGAAAATACCAAGTTCCCAAGTCCCGCAATCGCTTCAAGATACCACGGCTCAGAGCTTTTCAGCTTCTTCTGCGATTGAACCGCTGGCTTGGGCTGAAAGACCTGCATCTGACCAAAATGAGTATGTGGCTCAGTTTCCGTTCCGGCGTCCGTACAACCCGCGGGTTGCAGACAGGATTTAGCAAAGACTGGCTTGGCGATGCGGGCAATCTCCAATACATGGCGGCGATTGTGGCCCGGCATCGCGATAAATCCCGGGCAACTGGGATCAGGATAGTATCTTGAATGCAGTAAGGCTTCTTTCGTCCAGCCTTCAACTTCCGGTGTCGTATCACTGATATCTCCCGGCATAAGCTGGTGATAGGCTCCCGTCCCTTTTTGTTTTTCCATCGCCTCTGCGGGGGATTTTTCAGTCAACTGATCAGCCAGCTTCTGCGCATCCACATGCAGTGTCATGGGCAGCGACGATAAGTTTTCTTCCCGCAATATTCCCTGACCATCAGTTACACCACTGGCATTGATAACACCATCCCGGCTTTTCAGGTTATAGGGAATACCGGCTAATGGCTTGCCCTGGTTGTCCAATAACTGAAATTCCAGCCAGTGCTTGAATTTATTGCAGGGAACACAATCTAATCTTCCTGTCTCACTCATCAACGAAATCCTTTTTTAGTTAAGGCGCGACGCGTTAATGCCGCTTTCCGCCAGAAAGTCATGAATGGTCAACGCCTGAAGGCGGGAACCCTGCTGTCGGCGCTGTTTCAGCCATCCGGCCAGACGCGGGGTCAATGCACCATTCGGTGTATCCAGCTTCAGTGCCAGTTCTCCCTGCTCTTCCCACAGTTCATAGGTCAATGTCTTGGCATAGCCTTCCAGTGCCAAATCTGACTGCTCCCACGCGGCAATAAGATGCGGCTCCAGCACAAAAGGCCGTTCAATCTGGCTGGGCGGGCAATCTGCCGGACGGTTGAAAACGGCAGGCATTGGCATGTCAAGCATCAGTTCAGTGATAGGATTCAGGAGGGATGTCCAGTCGGTGGGCTGCATGGCAGGTATTAATACTCTGGCAATTCGGGTATCCATCAGGCGAAAAACCACCTGCTCATCACGCAGAGTCGCAAACTGATGCCGCTGCCAATGATGTAATTGCGCCTGCCAGGTTGTTTTGCTGCGGTATGCCCAGCCCCAGCTTTCGTCACTGAATGCCCAGCGATCAAGTAAGCGCCCAAGAGGTGCAAGGCTGCCGGCTTTGGGCTGAATCAACCACGGCCCTTGTTCCATCAAGTGTGCCAACGGAGTACCACTATAAAGCGGGAAAGCCTGAGCCACCCAGTCATTGGCATAAAAGATATCGACAGGATTAGGGGCGGCAAGCTGGTTGACGATAAGAAAAACCGGTGCTTTATTCGGTGCACTGAGCCACGTTGTCCAACTGGTTGTCATGCTTTTCCTCCCGGTGATTTGATCACCCACGCGGCGCTTTCCTGTGCCTGCAACGCACAGTATTTCTTAATCGGGAATTTAACTTCAGGCAGCGTCGGAACTCCTTCCGGCAATTGCAGTGAGATTCCCCGGCCACTGCTGCCGGAACCCGCGCCCACATCAATCATGGAAGACTGAATACTGCCCGGCGTCACTTTGATAAAAGTGCCACCGACTTTCAGGCTGATTTCAGTCGCGGCTTCCAACACAATTTTGCCACCGCTCTTAAGATGGGTTTCCTGCCCGCTTTCACTGACCAGTGCATCTCCGGCCTGAATATGTTGAGAACCCGTGATGCGGTGGGAAGCATCCCCCTCAGTGCTGTATTTACGGCTGCCCATCACCTGTGAATGTTCATCCGCCTGAATATCGATGTAATGGTTGTTGTCAATGTGCTGTTTCTGGTCGTGTTTGATGTGCCAGTGGACATCATTTTCAATATGAGCTGTGAAGTCTCTTTGACCGTGGATATAGACTTCCTCACTGCCTTTTGCATCCTCAAAGCGCAGTTCGTTAAAACCCTGCCCTTTGTGAGTGTGGGTTTTGAAGGTGGTGCGGGTTTTCTCGGCAGGTAAATCCAATGGCGGTCGATTGCGGCCATTGTAAGTACAACCCGTGACAATCGGGCGATCAATATCGCCGTTGAGGTAGGAGACGATCACTTCCTGACCAATGCGGGGGATCGCCATAAAACCAAATCCATGACCGTTCCAGCCCTGTGCCACACGCACCCAACAAGAGGAACCATCTCCCGGCTCGTCATAGCGGTTCCAGTGAAAATGCACTTTGATCGCACCGTGTTCGTTGACGAAAATCTCCTCGCCCTCCGGTCCGACAACGGTAGCCACTTCATCGCCGTCTGCCAGCGGTTTGTAGCGGTATGATGGACGCCAATCGTCCCAACCCGGAATAAAGGTCAGGCTATTGGTCAAGGTTGTACCTTCTCCTTCCACACCCGCTGCTTGGGGTTGGATGCCGTGATGGGTAACGCCGACTACCTGCCAGCGATCATTCATAGAGGCAATCGGGTGCTTATTCAGCATAAATATTTTGCCCGGTCGTAACTGAATGCAGTTAGTGCTGGCTGATCCCATTTTGCTTTCGCTGTTGAGTTGATTCAGACGCAGTGCAGAGAGCGGCTTGCCTTCGGCATCCAACTGAAAGCGCCCGTAACTTTCGAACACGGCATGACCACGCCCTTGTTCCAGCATTGCCTGATGCTGCAAGGGGTAGGGGGGCCGTAAGAAGTTATTATCCTTGTGCGTAAACTCATCTGGGCAGAGAAATTCACCGTAGCGCCACTGGGTAACCGTAGAGTCAGTATTATCCGTATCCGACTGTGAATTATAGGTCAGGAATATGCCTGCCAGCATTCCGAGGTGAGAATTACTGTAAAAGAGCTGATCTTGCTCAAACCAGAAAGTAATACCCTCTTCCGCCGCCAAACGGCACCAAAAATCATAGGCCGATTCACGCTTCTGGGTGGTATATTCCCGTACCGGATGATGCCCTTCATCTTCATAGAATTTGCAATCTGACTTGATACGGTGCTCTTGCAGCAATTGTTTGAGGATTTCCGGCACGGACTGACGATGAAAGATGCGACTGTCCTGATTAAGGGTCATACGCCACATTTCCGGCCTGATAGTAAAAGTGTAATAAGTGCGTCGGCCATCACTATTACCTTGTTCCGCTCCGGCTATGATGCCATTGATGGTACGTTCCACTACGCCATCACGGATAACGCTCAGGGAAGCAGCCATACCCAACTGCTCACCGAGGGCGATATTATCAAGGGAACTGACCACCGTCAGGCTCAGGTGATACAACTCTGACAGAGCTTCCCGCAAACTGAACTCCGCCACCTGAAAGGTGATTCTGGGCAGTTTACCGATTTGGCAGGTAAAGACTAATCCATCCATTGTTGTCTATCCTTACATTATTGGACGATATCCCCGAAGGGGAAGCGGCGACAAACGCCATTGTTCGCCGGAAGGCTGACAAGTGACGTCCATCAACATCAACATGTCGTTGCTGAGAAAAAATGGCAGAAATTGGTAGAGCGCATTGGCAAAGCGGAATAACTCTCCCTGACTGGCATAAGCGTTTTCATTCAGCGTCAGTTCGATATACAGACAACGGCGCGGTTGCCCCATAACAAGCCTGTCCTTTGCCTCAGATTTGATATCTTGGATCCCGTCAATCATCTGCTGGAGTTTGCGACTGACGGGACGGTCACTGTCCGTGTAAAAATCGTAATCCCGCAAAAGTTGTTTGAAAGCCTCTGCTGACAACAGCACGTAACCGCTCATAGAATAGTGAGACAACAACCGCCAATGCCGCTGACTGTCAATGACTGGCGGATAACTATTTGATATTGGTGTAATTGTGTGTATCTGAAAGCGATCCGGCAGGCTTTCGGCGAGGCAAGTCTCATCTGGCGGCAACACTATCGGCTGTGGATTAAATGATACAAAATGGCAGGTAAACTGGCGCTTGGGTGGATGTGCCATCAATTTTGCATGGTTGTCATAAAAAACCAGTGCATACTCCAATCTGCCTAAGGCATCACGGGTGACTTCCAGTGCATAAAACCAGGCATTATCATATTCAGGTTGATGGCGGGACATGCCTGTTAATTGACTGACCGGATAAAATCGACTGGCTTCTCCACGTTCCCTTCCTTCTTCATTCGGTTCGCCTTTCAGGGTAAGTTCGGTTACATGCAATAACCTTTGATGTGGCGCTAATGGCAACGGATAACGGGCAGTATCAGGCTTGAAAGGCTGAGTTAATCGTTCCAACTGGAGATTAACCACAGGTACACAATGCAACAGAAAAGCATCAGCTATTTGTTTATCAGACAGTGACAACAGCGTGTCCAGTTTCAGGGTAAGCGTCAATGTCCGGTTATCGGTCATCGGTAAGCGACGGGATTTGACGGGATACGGCATTTCCAGCGTCAGGAAATGATGAACATGAGGTAAATAAAACGATTCCATCAACATTTGTGGCGCCCAATTTCCCGCCGTAATGTGCGATGGCAATACCAACCGTTCTTTGCCCGATCGAGGAACAAACCGCAGTGTTTCCATCAAATATGTTTGCCCATTATGATGCAGCTCGCCGCTATAACAGTAACGACACAACGCCAACAGCAAACTGTCTGCGACTGATTCATCACGACTGAGAAATAACTCTATTGGCTGGACATCCCAATGGTCATCCTTACCAATATATTCAAATGTCAGGGTGAGTTGAGTTTCCTGATCCTGATGAGTTATTTCCCGACCAACCAACATCAACGGCTGAACATGACATTGTCGCGAAGTAATAAAGGATTGGCCGATGGGAGTCTGAATTTTCGTCCCAGTAGAAAGTGAAAACGCAAAATCAGCTTCTTTCCCTCCCTCAATCTGCATAACGCTGGTAGCAGGAATACCCTTAACAGACTGAGCCTGCAAACGTTGCAGCAAAGGCTGGGTTAACTCAGGGAAAGCGTCATTTATTTTCTGGCTTGAACGGGCCATTAACGCAGCGAAGCCTTCATTCAATCGCGCGACATCAGGATCTCGCCCGCTGAGTACATCATTCAGATGAGGTTTTTCTCCACACGCTAACTTTTCCAGTTCCTGTAAATAAGTTAATTCCTGCTGAAAATAGCGTTCAAATTGATCCATCAAGCAATCCTTTCAAATTGTTTGTCCGTCTGTCCGGTATATGAATTGGTGAATTTGGCAGGGATATTTCCCACTTGTTTTAGGTGATCGATAAGAATCAAGCATGTATATTAAACAATTTGAAGATGAAATAAAAAACAAAACACAAATAAAATTAATTATAATTAATTTTGAGATTGTTCCTGATTTAGAGGAAAAACCTAGGTTCGTAAGTAAAATCGGACATAGAGAAATAGATTAAAATGCGCATAAATCATTAGGCATGAAAATATAAACACTTTTTCCAAAAAACCTAAAATTCATCATTTCAGTAATAATTAGATCTGAATCACATTTCTATTTTCCAAAAAATGCCGCTTGTTCCAAATTCAAGGAAGTTTAATTCGGCGGAAATGCCAATTCATCATAGCAATGATAACTGCTATGATCCTGAAACCTCATCCAGAGGAAATCAGCAACAAATCCACTGCAAGATAAAAAAACCGATGACACAACTTTCAGACAGCATCCTTGCTCCGCATCCATTCGGAACAGAGATTACAGAGCAACAACTCATTGAAAACTTCCGGCAATGTAAGTTGTGGGAAGATCGCTACCGGCAGCTAATCGGCCTTGCCAGAAAACTGCCACCTTTGGCGGATGAACTTAAACAGCAGAATATTGAAATGTCCGGTTGTGAAAACCGTGTTTGGTTGGGATATCAACTGCTTTCAGGGGGCTACCTGCACTTTTATGGTGATAGCGAAGGTCGTATTGTTAAAGGATTATTAGCGGTTATCCTGACGGCGGTGGAAGGCAAAACACCTGAGCAGGTTTTGCAGACACCTTTGGCCGAGCTATTTCAACAACTCGGCCTGGAACAACAATTGAGTGGATCACGGCTCAATGGTGTGAAATCCCTGATTAACACTATTCAAGAGGCAGCACGTCAGGAAATCGCACGCACTGACACGAATTAATCTGTGTATTACAGCGCTTTTTCCCGTTCGGCTTTTGCCACCATCTTTTTCAGTGCGTGGGATACAGCAACAAAACCAAAGGTCGCCGTAACCATCGTTGCGGCACCAAAACCAGAAGCGCAATCCATTCGTTTGGAACCATCCGCCGTGCTCTTGGCAGCACAAACCGTGCCGTCAGATTGCGGATAAACTAACTGTTCCGTGGAAAAAACACAGTCAATGCCTAATTTGCCCTTGCCGTTTTTCACTACGTGATAATCCGATTTCAAGCGCTCTTTCAATTTCGCTGCCAGCGGATCTTGTACTGTTTTCGCCAAATCCACCACCTGAATCTGGGTAGGATCAAGTTGCCCGCCTGCTCCCCCCGTCGTGACAACAGGGATCTTATAGCGACGGCAATAAGCCAGTAACGCCGCTTTTGGCCGTATGCTATCAATGGCATCAATGACATAACTGAATCCTGTAGACATCAATTCAGCGACATTATCAGGCGTGACGAAATCATCAATGCTAGTTACCTGACATTCAGGATTAATGGCCCGTATCCGCTCGGCAATGACTTCCGTTTTCGGCAACCCGACATTTTGTACCAACGTATGCAATTGGCGGTTGGTATTGGTGATGCAAACATCATCCATATCAATCAGTGTGATAGCGCCGATGCCAGTACGCGCCAACGCTTCTGCGGCCCACGAACCGACACCGCCAATGCCGACAACACAGACATGGGAGCGGGCAAATAATGAAAGCGCTTTCTGGCCATATAATCGAGCCGTACCAGCGAAACGTTGAAGATAAGCATCAGAGAGAGAAACTTGCATCGCTAAATAAATCCTGCATAAAACCTATCCCGATAGAGATAGGTTATCGATTGATGATTTTAATAGGAGGGGATCTTACTGGTTTGCCGCTAAAAAACCAGATGAGGCTTTCTTCAATACCCAAACACGACCATAGTGATTATAAAAACCTGCCATTTCACCTGCCTTTTCACCAACACCATGATAAATGTCGAAATGATGCCCTTTAATGGCACCACCAACATCCAATGCCACCATCAACCGCATGCGATACTGTCCGGTAAATTTACCCGATTCATCCAACACAGGGACTTCCGCCAGTAATGCGGTTCCCGGCGGGATCAATGCCTTATCAGATGCCACCGAAGCTTTTGCAACAAGAGGAACTGCACTGGCTCCTCTGACAGGGGTATATGGCTCAGGTTTAAAAAAAACAAATGAAGGGTTCTGTTCCAGCACTTCTCTCACTTTGGTTTCGCTATGCTGTTCTCCCCACTGACGGATCGCTTTCATTGACATTTTGTCACTCGGTACTTCTTTACGGTCGATCAGCACCTTGCCAATACTGCGGTAGGCATGCCCATTTTTTCCCCCATAACCAAAAAAGGTCAATGGCTGACCATCACCAAAATTGACGTAACCACTTCCTTGCACTTCCATCATAAAATTATCCATCAGGGAATTACTGTACCCGATGATAAATTTTTTGTTCAACACCCCGCTGTATATTGCGGAGCGATTGGGTAAACGAAAACGCGATTTCGTTGGCATACTGTACAGCGGATATTTGAATTCCCCTTGCTTAATATGCCGGGCTTGCAAAACAGGCGTGTAATAGCCAGTAAACTTCACATTACCGTAATTATCTCCGCCTTCCATCTGATAGGCGAGTAAACCAAATTCATTTAAATGGCGGGTATCACCACCGGATAACATCCAATTTTCGATGGCTTCGAATGTTTCACGATGACTGTTGTACAAGCGGGGAGAAGATGTACTGATATATTTAACTTGGGTAGCAAAATCTTTGGCATTAACCGGGCTACCCTGAGCATTAGGCATGTTAACCAACTGGAGATTTTGGGTAATCCGACCATCTTTATATTGCTGAGCCTGATCCGTCGGATGTAAATGACACCCCGATAATAACGAGATGACAAATCCACATAAAAGATATTTGCCCCAATGCTTCATATTTATACCTTATTTTCTTACCATCATCACTATCCGACGATGAACAATATCAAACACCAATAAATAATAAAATGTAGTTAGAAAAAAATAGCTTATAGTTTTTCAATACACATAGAACAAAAACAAAACAACAAGAATGATTTTCAACCAACAAACAAACAAATTCAGTAAATATCAATAAAAAAACTTGCAACCACGCCATTCAAGAGTATAGTGTGCCGACATCAGACGCGGGGTGGAGCAGCTTGGTAGCTCGTCGGGCTCATAACCCGAAGGTCGTCGGTTCAAATCCGGCCCCCGCAACCAAATCTACGCGAATATCATTCATTAACAGATGATCTAGCATAGACAAAATCTGACAGTAAAGAATGTCATCATTCAGTATTTGCACTCACTATTGATAATCAGAGTTTGCAAATAGACGGACGCGGGGTGGAGCAGCCTGGTAGCTCGTCGGGCTCATAACCCGAAGGTCGTCGGTTCAAATCCGGCCCCCGCAACCAATTTTGTATGATGCCATTATTCAGTATTTGCGCTCATTATTTATAATCAGAGTTTGCAAGTAGACGGACGCGGGGTGGAGCAGCCTGGTAGCTCGTCGGGCTCATAACCCGAAGGTCGTCGGTTCAAATCCGGCCCCCGCAACCAATTTTATTTTTATCAATACTTCCTTTTATTATTTCCTTAATCCTCATCCCTTATTGCTTATCTGGTTTTCACAGACGATCCCAAATCTTATTTAAATTTTTTAAGTCTGACTATTTTAAGTCTGGCTGTAAGTATTTAAGGCGGATATTTCACCGCCGTGCCAATTCTGCGCCACTTTTAAAATAAGCCTTGATGCCAGCAAAAATAGATTCCGCTACTTGTTGCTGGAATTTGGCTGTCTTAAGTTTACGCTCTTCTTCCAAGTTGCTGATAAACGCTGTTTCCACCAAAATGGAAGGAATATCTGGTGCTTTCAATACTGCAAACCCCGCCTGATCGACACTATTTTTATGCAGCTTATTGATTTTATTCATTATTTTTAGCACTTCACCACCAAATTTCAGACTATCGTTGATAGTCGCGGTCTGAACTAAATCCAGCATAGTATGATCCAAATATCTATCACCGCTTTTACTCACTCCCCCAAGCAAGTCAGACTCGTTTTGGGTCTGGGCCAGAAAACGGGCAGTATTACTGGTGGCTCCCTTAGTTGACAACGCAAATACGGATGAACCACGAGCAGAGCGGTTCGTAAAGGCATCCGCATGAATAGAAACAAAGAGATCAGCCTGCATTTTACGTGCTTTCGCCACCCTAACTTTCAACGGAATAAAGACATCTTCATTGCGGGTCATGTAAACTTTCATGCCAGGTTCACGCCTTATGAGCGCCTGTAAACGACGAGCAATTTGTAACACAACATCCTTTTCGCGGGTTTTATATTTTCCAATCGCCCCTGAATCTTCACCGCCGTGCCCCGGATCGAGCATAATTACAATTGGCCTGTCTTTCCCGGCCTTACCCGGTTTGCGTGTTTTCGCAGGCAAGTGTTTTTCTAAATCCCCGCTGTTGTACTCTTCAAGCAAAGCCTGTAAAGGATCATCGTCCACAGCAGTGGCCTTTTTCGGATAAAGATCTAATACCAAACGGTGCTTAAATTTCGAAATCGGAGGCAATGTAAAAATATGCGGAGAAATTGGCTGTTTTATTTCAAAAACCAAACGCACCGTTTTAGGATTAAATTGTCCTGCTCTCACCACTTTCAGGTAAGGATCGCGTCGCTGAACCTGTGTTCCCATACTGCTCAAAATGCTATTAAGCTGGATACCCTGTAAATCGATAACAATGCGATTAGGATTTGAGAGAGAAAATTGGCGATACTTGAGTGGAATATTAGACTCCAACGTCACTCTGGTATAACTTGATGCAGGCCAAATACGGACAGCAATCACTTTTGAATTTGCTGCCTGGCCTATAGGACTAATACTCAACAGCCATACAGCGGCTGCGCCTTTCAACAGACGGCGACGTGAAGAATTATGGTCTGAATGACTCATCGTTTATTCCATTTAAAAACAACCAAACGCAGTAATCTTTACCCAACATAATAGTCAGGCGGAAACTCTAATTAATTAAAGAATCGCTGTCATCAAAAAAAGCATTTTTTGCTCTCTCAAGTTATTTATACCAATATAAATAATAACGTTATTTTTATCCATGTTTCCGCTTGCCATTTCCTTTCAAAAAGAATAAAAATACAAAAAATTCGAATAAAAATTCACTCAGAGAGGGTTTCATGAGAGAGCGCAGTACCGAATTGGTTGAAATATTCCGGCACTCGGTTCCATATATCAATGCACACCGAGGTAAAACCTTTGTCATTATGCTGGGAGGTGAAGCTATCGCCCATGATAATTTTTCCAATATCGTCAACGATATTGGATTACTGCATAATTTGGGCATTCGTTTAATCGTCGTGTATGGCGCTCGCCCACAAATCGAACAAAATATTGCCGAACACAATCACCAACCGTTTTATCACAAACACACCCGGGTAACTGATGCCAAAACGCTGGATCTGGTCAAACAGACTGCCGGGCTGTTGCAACTGGATATTACGGCTCGCCTTTCCATGAGCCTGAGCAATACCCCATCACAAGGCGCACATATTAATGTTGTCAGCGGTAATTTTATCATTGCCCAGCCCTTGGGCGTCGATGATGGGGTCGATTATTGCCACAGTGGCAGAATACGCCGTATTGATGAAGATGCCATCAACCAACAATTGGACAATAACGCGATTGTGTTAATTGGGCCTGTTGCCGTTTCCGTTACGGGAGAAAGCTTCAACCTGACAACAGAAGAGATTGCAACGCAACTGGCGGTTAAATTAAGGGCGGAAAAACTGATCGGTTTTTGTTCATCACAGGGGGTGCTTGATGCCAAAGGAAATACATTATCAGAAATGTTCCCCAATGAAGGAGAAAACCGCCTGCATGAATTGGAAAACTCCGATGATCACTATTCAGGAACAGTGCGTTTCTTGAGGGGAGCCATCAAAGCCTGTCGCCGTGGCGTTCGCCGCAGTCATTTGATCAGTTATCAGGAAAATGGTTCTCTGATTCAGGAGCTATTTTCCCGTGGAGGTATCGGTACTCAAATTGTTATGGAGCGTTCCGAACAGATTCGCCGTGCCAATATCAATGATATTGGCGGCATTCTTGAGCTTATTCGCCCATTGGAACAACAAGGCATTTTGGTGCGTCGTTCACGGGAACAATTGGAAATGGAGATTGATAAGTTCATGTTGATAGAACTCGATAACGTCACCATCGCATGTGCCGCCCTGTATTCTTATCCTGATGAAAAAATAGGGGAAATGGCCTGCGTTGCTGTACATCCAGACTATCGGAACTCTTCCCGGGGTGAAATATTGCTAAATTCCATTATCAATCAGGCTAAACAAGTAGGGTTAGAAAAAATCTTTGTACTTACAACTCTTAGTATTCACTGGTTTCAAGAGAGAGGGTTTGAACCCGCTGGCATTGAGACATTGCCAGTGGAAAAGCAAGCCCTGTATAACTACCAGCGCTGTTCCAAGATCTTAATGCTGAATTTATAGCTCTATTGATTTTATACACGGAAACTTTACTCACATTACCCTTAATTGCATTGAATCCGGTTACATTGGCCTTGGTGATAGCAACCTTGGCCAATGCCTGTTTCACGGCTGATTTAGCCATTCTGCCAACCCACTCCGGCGCTGTGTTGCCGTAGCCACAGCCTTATCCAACACAGGCTTATGGGCATAAAGGGTTAATTTCTCCCGCGCCCGGGTCAGTGCGGTATACACCAATTCCCGGCTGACTATCGGTGAATATTGAGTCGGTAATACCAATGCCGTATGTTCAAATTCTGAACCCTGAGATTTGTGCACCGTCATCACATAAGCCGTTTCATGTTGTGGCAATCGGCTCGGCTGGAACCCTTTGATCTGCCCATCCGATAACTGAAAATAAGCTTTCAGTTCATTATCCTGATTCCTGAGCATAATCCCGATATCGCCATTAAACAGTCCGAGGGTACTGTCATTACGTAATATCATGATCGGACGCCCGGAATAACCCCGATTCTCGATATTTCTGGGCAGCGTTATAATTCCTTTTCTGTGCAGCAGTTGCTCCACTCGCTGATTTAACCCCATAACCCCGAACGGCCCTTCCCTTAACGCACACAATAACCGAAAACGGTTAAACTCCGCCAAAATGGCTTTTTCTGAAGCCCGTTGATTCACCATCGCCAAATATGGGGAGTAACCCGCAGCAGTTTCAGTCAATAAACGCTGATAATCTTCATCCCCTGAAAGAGGGTTAAAGGAAACATCGGGAAAAGATTGCTTCAATACCGCAGATACTCCGGCACGATTTCCCTGATTAACTGCCGATGCCAGCCTTCCAATGCCAGAGGCCGAATTGAAACGATAACTTTTACGTAACAGGCATAGACAATCCTGCACGGCGAAAGGTTTATCATCAGGATGCGATATAGAATGCAACATGGAATAGGACATCAACTGGCATCCGGTTAATCGCCCCAGTTGTTCTGTACGTTTAGCGCTATATCCCTGTTCAGCAAAGCGGCAAATGTCCCCCAATACCGCGCCGGCTTCGACCGACGCCAACTGATCTTTATCCCCCAGAAAAATCACTTTTGCCCGCGACGGTAAAGCATCAATCAAATGTGCCATCATCGGTAAATCCACCATGGAGGCTTCATCAATGATCAAGATATCAAGGGCAAGAGGGTTACTGCGATTATAGCGAAGCTTCTGGCTATCAGGTTGTGCGCCTAGTAAACGATGGATGGTTTGCGCCTGTTCTGGAATGTTACGCCATTGTTCCGGGGTCAAAGCCAATTTATTTACTGCTTCCCTGAGAGACTCAGTTAATCTCGCAGCTGCCTTGCCCGTTGGTGCTGCCAATTGAATGCTCAATGGCTGCCCTTCATGTAGTTTAATCAAGGCAACCAGCAGCTTAGCCACGGTCGTTGTTTTCCCTGTTCCCGGCCCGCCAGAAATAACTGAAATACGGCTTGTTACCGCAACGGCCGCCGCAACTTTCTGCCAATCGATCTCCCCCTCAACAGTGACACCGAAAAGCTCATCCAGAATGCGGCGTAACTGCATTTCATCAGGAACATCAGTCAATTCAACAGTGGCAAAGAAATCTGCCACACGCCGTTCACTTTGCCACATACGTTGCAAATATAAACGGTAATCAGAAACATTCTGTAGCGAAAGGATAATCGGCGCAGGAAACGCCCCCGTACTCACTGCCGGACATGCCTGCAAAGCTGCAATAATCTGCTGTTGATCAGGCTCACCCGTTAAAGACCAAAGCGAAGCGGCTAATTCAGGCTGCCTGCCTTCAAATAAATATTTTGGTGAAATCCGTTCGAGGGGTAAACAAACATGTCCCGCGCCTGATTCCGCACTTAACAAGGCCATGATCAGCAATAATAGAGGATTTTCATCTTCAATCATCGCATAAGCAAACTGCACATCCAGCGGTCGCAACAACTTCTGGCTCACGGCGTGTTGCAATAATGACATCATGGAATTCATACGCTTTGTTCCTCACCCACAGCGCTGAAAAGCGTATCCAGTTCATCAATAAATTCAAAGGGCGGTAAATAGTGATAAATACCATGTCCGGGATTATTCTTATCAATACCGCGTAAAAATAGGTATATTACCCCGCCGAAATGCTGACGATAATCATAGTGCGCTAATCGATGACGCAAATAACGATGCAGAGCCAACGTATAGAGCTGGTACTGTAAATCGTAACGATGTTCTATCATAGACTTAGCCATCGCTTCCTGCGTATAGGACTGGCTACTTTCTCCCAGCCAGTTTGATTTATAATCCACGACGTAAAACTTATCCTGCCAGCAAAAAACCAAATCAATAAATCCTTTTAACATCCCCTTGACCTGATAAAAGGCCAACGGTGCACATTGTGCTGACAACGGATCATAACGACGAGTCAGGGCATCCATCTCTTTTGAATGCAGTAACTTATCCACTGGTAAATAAAACTGCATTTCACTCTGCTGAAGATGGCGAGGCACACCGGCAAGCTGCATGCCTTGCCCATTCAATTCTGCGTTCAGAATATCTTTCACCCACTGTTCCAACACGGGTGCCCAACTTTCATCAAACCCTGATGCTGCCAGTTTTTCTGCCAAATACGTTTGCTCAGGGGGGGTAGCGAAATCCAAATCTTCCAAAATACTGTGCAGAAAAGTTCCCGCAGATGCTCCACGTGGAAAAGTATGCGGTGTCATCTGCAACGATTGTTCCTCTTGTTTTTCACCTCGGGCGTCAATATCCAGCTTCGGAGCGATGGATTGCACGATCACATCAACTGACTCCACAAATGCACTGGTGCGTTCATGAGAAACAGCATTTGAAATAGCGTGGGAAGCTGAATGTTGTAAACCTGAATAGCTTGTCACTCGCCAGTCATCCCGAATGGAACGCTGAAATCTTCGGGCTTCCAGCGAAAAAGGAATTTCACTTTGTGAGCACCATTGCTCATCATCAGATTCGCCCACCAGTTCAACTTCTATGCTGTCATCACAAAGTTCATTTAAGCTATCCACCAGCAATTCCGCATCGCCTTTCTGACCTTTCTGCAATAGATACCCCAATGCAGACAAATGTAAATCGGTCTCCCCCGTTTTTCCTCTATTTCCTTTGATAAGCGGAGCCACACCAATGCTACAGTGATAAACTGAACGGGTTAATGCAACATAGAGTAAGCGTAAATCTTCTGCCAGGCGCTCTTCATCAGCCAGTTCCAAAGCTTCTTTCAGTTTTTCATCATCATGTGAAATGCTGAGATGAGTCTCAAAATTACGGCGATCATGGTAAACCGCCTGTTTCTGCTTCCTATAACTGCAAATGAAAGGCAAGCAAACCAATGGATATTCCAGCCCTTTTGATTTATGGATAGTACAGATCTGTACCAAGTGCCGGTCACTCTCCAGCCTCATTTGTTGGGCTTCTGATTGTGGATTAGGGCGGGAAATCTGCTGCGCCAACCAACGGGCAACAGCGTGTTCGCTATCCAGTTGCTGGGATTCCTCCTGCAATAACTCCCCAATGTGCATCACATCAGTAAGCCGACGTTCACCATCATCTCCGGCCAGCAAATTTTCCGCTATCTGATATTTCACCATCACCGCCCGCAACATCGGTAATACACCACGTGTGCGCCATAAACGGGCATAGCCATCAAATTCATCAACCAGACGATCCCACTCAGCTTCGTCGTGATTCAGTTGATCAATTTGCTGTGCACTCATACCAAATAAGCTACTGGCTAGTGCGCTTCTCAGTTCTCGGGCCTTTTCCGGCGATAAAACCGCCTGTAACAACCAAAGTAGATCTTTAGCTTCCGGTGTATCAAACACACTTTCCCGATTGGAAAGAAATACCGATGGTATCTTTAATGCGTTTAATTCCTTACGGATTAATGCGGCTTCCCGTCGATCACGCACCAATACCGTAATATCTGCCGCCATAACGGGACGGCTTTTTTCTGCCTGACACATCTCTTTCTTACACAACAGTGCCTTACCTTCCTGCCCTGCCTGTAACCAATCCCGGATTTGGGCTGCGCACAGCCGCGCCATGCTCTGTTCATATTCTCCTTTGGAAACTCCCTCACCGGGTTGTAACCAAAATCGCAGCGCAGCCTGCACCTCATTATGTAAAGAGAATTTCAGCCCATAATTTTTTTCGGCTGCATTAACATTAATGAATGGGATCTGTTCAAACCAGAATGGGCGTTCTGTTCGGGAAAACAGTTTATTAACGGCTTGCACCATTGGCGCGGAAGAACGCCAGTTAGTCTCTAACGTGTAATGGGCTTTAACACTGGAACGCGCCCTAATATAGGTGAAGATATCCGCACCACGGAACGCATAAATCGCTTGCTTAGGATCTCCGATAAACAGTAAGCCATTTTCTAATGATGGGGACTCTGCCGACTGGTCTTCTGATGGATCGCGATATATAGCCTGAAAAATACGATATTGCTGGGGGTCAGTATCCTGAAATTCATCAATCATCGCGACAGGATAACGTTGGCGGATAGTCGTTGCCAGATGCTCCCCGCCGACACGCCTCAAGGCGCTATCCAACCGGGTCAGCAAGTCATCAAACCCCATGTAGCCACGCATCAGTTTCTCTTGATTGACAGATTGGCGAACTTCAACAATCGCCTTAGCGATAATGATATCTTTCAGAGTTAGTGGATGCTGGTATAACTCATCAATAGCTTCAAACAATGAATGCCGTGGAGCTTCACCTTTTTTAATCTTTTCCAACAACCGTGATTGGCAAAATTTATCCAAGTCCTTGGCAAGCTGATAATCTTTGGTTGGTGATTTAGCCCATTCAGAGACATTACTTAACCAATTAGGTAAGAACCGGCTGCTATAGCTTCGCTTATCAACTCCGGAACTGGCGATAAGACCGGGTAAGTCAGCAGCTGCATCATTCCACTGACGTTTTATCAGATCAATTTGCTCAATAATTTTCTGGTGACGGCTAAACAGTGTTTCATCGCCATTAGGCGCATTGACGATATACGGCATATCCCCATGCAAATAATCAGAGATATCTTTCAGCAATGCTTCCGGTCCACTCCATATTCGGCTTATTTCTGAGGCGATCGGCAATGGAAGAGGATAACAGTGACGCCGCCAGAAATCGGCGCAGCCTTGTTTACGCAGTTGGCTCTCATCCTGAATTAACGTTTGCTCAAACAGCACACCGGATTCAAACGCATTGTGAACCAACATTCGCTGACAAAAACCGTGGATGGTATAAATCGCCGCTTCGTCCATTTGGCGTTCAGCGGCTAATAACCAACTCGCGGCGTTCTTCTTATCAGAAATCTCATCCAGCAATTGCTGATAGACCGGATCGCTGACAGTTGTTTCTTCCCGTATGCACGCCAAGCGAAGCTGATGGATATTTTCCCGAATACGTCCACGCAATTCATCCGTTGCCGCTTCTGTAAAGGTAACAACCAGAATCTCCTCAACATTCAACGGGCGGGAAAAGGCGGCGGAGCCGCCCAGTCCCAGTAACAGACGAAGATAAAGCAAACCTATTGTGTAGGTCTTTCCTGTGCCTGCTGAAGCCTCGATCAGCCGCTGACCATACAGCGGCAATGTTAATGGGTTAAGTTTATGGGATTGTATCTGGTGTTCGGGTATGTCTTTGCTCACTGAGCATTCACCTTAACCGGTAATTGTTTCTGGAAATCTGACACATAATTGTAAGTTTTCCATCCTTTCAGCTCAGCATATTGATGAACCGTGCCTTTTTTCCCGGTAATTTGGGAAATCAGTGTCAGTCCCTGACGCTTGATAACCGCTTTTTCGTAGAACTCAATCAGTTGTGCTTTCGTGACTTTTTCCATGGCCGCAATGTTTTTCTCTCTCGCATCAAATTTGAAGTTATTGCGCCCAAAATCCCAACTATAACGAGCGGCTTCTGAATAGAACGTCTCTGGCGGCTGACGCATTTCTGTCAGACGTGCTTTTTTATACTGCTCAAACTCAGCATCAGACATCGCTTTCAATTTTTTATCTGCCTGCTGATAGAAGCTTTGGTAACGCTGGTGCAAGTAATCGGGTTGTTTACTGTTACTCTGCAACAGAAAACCTAATCCCCCCTGTTCTCCTATCTTCTGATTGAAAGCAAAGACCGCATAGCCAAGTTGTTCTGTCGTCCTTAATTGATCATAGAACCACGGTGACAAAATGCTACTCAGCAAACTGGAGTAAATTTTACTATGGATACGGTCATACCCTGTCGGGATAAAAATTTCAGCCAAAGCATTATCTGTACTGTTCGCAGTTCCCTTGAAATCAACAGCATAATTGCGATCAATCACAATGTGATCGCCCGTCCACCATACCGTCCCCTGATTAGCGAGCTGCTTCTGCGCTGATTGAACGATATTAATGCTCTCCTGCTCCGTAAAGTTACCGAAGATAAACGCTTGTAAAGCAGCATGTTGAATCATCATCTGGCGATATTTCACAATATCGTCAACGGTGATGGTATCCAGTACCTTCAATTTTTCTGCCTGTTCAAAGTAAGGCACGCTTGAAAGGCGAGAAATTGGCTGCATAGCCATTTGGAAGGCCTTGCCATTATTGGAGACTTCAAGTTTCTCCCGATACCATGATTTCGCTTGTGCCAATTCTTCCTGAGTCGGCGTAAACGAAATATATTGATTAATTGCTGAAGTTAACAACTCCGGTAAATGTTGCGTATAACCATTGACACCGATCCTCAAACCATCGACATACCCCGTATAAACGCCCATTCCTCCGACTGATGCCTGATAACCCAGTTGATCAAGCGCAAGCCCGGACAAATAGCTCAATAATGTATCTGAAAGCTGATCCTTAATATTTTTCAATCCATTAGGATTACGCATTTCCAGAGCAATACTGCCTTTAGGTTCATCCGCAAAATATTGGCTCGGCATATACAGCAAGCGAACATTCGGCTTTTCCAAAATCATTTTAGGGTGTTTTTGGTGACCCGATGTTTTAATCAGGGATAAATTATCAGGAATATAAGGGTTCAATTTAGGTAAAGAGAACGAAACGCCTTGCTCGAGCTGTTTCCAGTCCGCCAACTGTTTCGGGGTAATTTTATTGACCTGATACGGAGCCTGCACAAAGTAAGCTTCTTTGTTATGTGGCTCTGTTGGGCTGATAAACCAGATACGCGCATTTTCAGGTGTTAATTCATCCAAACGGCTCGCTATCGCTTCTGGCTTGAAGGTATCCGCAACATAACCCGCATCCAGCACATGGGCAACAGGCAATACTTGTATGGCATTGGACAACCCTTCAATGTAGTTCATATCCCGCACAATTGACGCATATTGAAATGACAAATTAAGAACCTTTGTCATTTCATCGAAATAGCTCTTATTGATCCCCTGTTGTTTCAGCAGGTTAATATAAGAAAAAATAGCGGCTATAACTTGATCACGATGCTCAAGCCCTTTATCCGTCAGCGAAACATAAATCTCAAACGTCCCGGAATTACCATCAGTTTTGGGGCTCGCTCCAGCATCAATACCTTCGATGAGTCCCTCCTTCTGCAACCAATCAGACAAGGTATTCTGGCTTCGGTTACCAATCAAATACCCAACATATCCGTCTGTTTTACTGCGAAAATCTGCACTGTTGTCAGCGATGCTAAATTCCAGTCTTAACGCTTTATGGGGTTGGGCAGGCACATAATTGATGATGACGCCTTTTTCTTTATCGGTAATTGCCGGCACTGTAATAGCAGGTACTGAAGCATGTCGATTCGGAATACGGCCGAAGGTTTCCGACGCCATCTGAGCCAATTTATCGATTGATTGGTTGCCATACACAACCCCTTTCATCAAATTAGCGGAGTAATAGCGTTGGTAAAAATCAACCAGTGCGGTCTGTAATTTGCTGTCTGGTTTATCTTTAAGCGTTTCTAAATTTCCACCAGCAAAGCGGGCATTAGGGTGAGAGGGATTGATGGTCTCAGAACGGATTTGCCACATACGATGTGCTTCACCTGCTCGGGCAATGGTCATTTCATTATCAACAGCATTGCGTTCACGTTCGGCATTGACCGGATTCAGCAAAGGTTCTGCCAGCGCATCTGCAAGACGATCAACCGCTTCAGTTAAGGAGTCATTCTCAACTTCCAAATAGAATGAGGTGCTGTTGGCAGTTGTACTGGCGTTACGGCTTCCCCCATGTTTTTGCAGAAATTCAGCAAAATCACCTGGTTGTGGGTAGCGTTTGGAACCCATTAATACCATGTGTTCCAAATAATGGGCCAAACCAAGCTGATTGTCTGGATTTTCCATATGACCGACCGGAATCGAAACGGCGGCCAATGATTTAATCGCTTTTTCATCGGAAACCAGCAGGACTGTCATGCCATTTTGCAATTGAATTGCTTCATATTGGCGAGGATCGCGATTGCTCTTGTGAATTGTATCCGGCAACGGTTGCCACAGCGGTTGAGCATATGCCGTTACCCCACAAAGCAGCAAAAAGAGCATCATCATGATGCTAACGATATACTTAGGCATAACCTAATATTCTCCCTATTTATTTGAACAACGAGCCATTTGAATAACGAGCCATAGGCAACAAATAGCTCTGAATTTCGCGTTTCATACGCTCTAAAAGTGATTGATCAACTTGCCGGAAAGCCCGCTGTATATAGTGATCGTAACTTTCACCTTTTCTGTCATGTGTTCCCAACCATTGCTCCATCAATTTACTTTCAGCACTTTGTTGAGTTTCTTCACTAAAGTTGATTTCCTGACTTTCACGGTCAAAACAATCAGCCAGCCATGCCCAGCCACTTCGGCAAAATAGAGGAAGAGGCTCAGACATGCCTTGAAAATACCCTTCTACCATCTGATTCAGGTATTTTCTCGCTTCATCCCGCCCTAGCGGTAAAAATCGGCAATCTGGCACCTTTTTACTTTCTTTCTCCCTCTTATCCTTTTTCCCTGTTCCATACATGCGGCTTTCGCTGTCTCCACCAGAAAGACAGTAGGCAAGGTGCTCAATCCATAGTTGGATACTATCATTGGCCGTTAAGTTCGCCGGACGCCAACGTAAAATTCCATCGTGCTGTATCTGATTGATTTTTCCGGCCAATATCACACTATCTAATTCTTCATACAGGTCGATGGAAAAAGTCTCGGTTCTCTCTTCACGTACCTTATCCGCCAGTGGCCGCATGGATTCCAGCTGTTCTTCCCAATAGACTTCGCCAAAAGAGCCGTATGGCAATCCCCCCGATGCCCGGAGATGATGGAACAAAGATGCCGGATCGCCCTGCTCTATCAGGATACTGAGCAACAGTTGGTTAAATTGATAACGTTGCAGATTATCCAGTACAAAAGGTTCTTCTTCAGGCAACTCCATTTCTTCAATAACAAAATGTACTTTTAGCCGCTGCTGAAAAAAGGCCCTGACGGGGTGGCGATAAAAACGGATCAGTTCATCCAATGCAATTTCTTTTACTTCACCGCGATCAAATGCAATCGGTTGACAAAAATCAATCTCTGAGGCTCCCTGCTGTGCTGCCGCAGGCAGCCATTCTGCGGCATAACTTTGTGAGTAATGGTCGGGCAGGAAATTCTCTGTCGCAAAAGGAACACGGGTATGCTGTGAAAGTAAATGATTTCTGACATTTCTCGCACTGTCATCAACATTCAGCATTTCATCACCCGAGCGGCAAAAGCTCTGACAAACATAATCCAGTAACTCATTGACCAGAACAGATGGGTTACATGCGGTATCATCCCGAATCGATTTGCCGATATAGCTGATATAAAGAAATTGCTCAGCCGAAATTAATGCTTCCAAAAAGAGATAACGGTCATCATCGCGCCGTTTTCTATCCCCCCGCTGTGTTTTTTCCACCATCAGATCGAACCCAAGCGGAGGGATGGAGCGCGGATAAACGCCGTCATTCATTCCCAGCAGGCAAACAACCTTAAAAGGAATAGAACGCATAGGCATCAGGGTACAGAAATTAAGTGATCCTGCTAAGAAACGCTGGCTGATCTTCTCATCATCAAAACGAAGCGCCAATTCATCCCGCAATAGCACCAAAGGAATTTTTTCGCTGTAATGTGCATTAAGGCCGTTATCAATCACTTTTTGCCATTGCTGCGTGATCAGTGCCAATACCAGTTCAATTTCGTCATCGGCTTCAAAAAAAGTCTCCAACAATTGTGGACAGACTGCCAGCCAATCCACCAACCGCTGCTCTTCACTCAAAATCTTCCGCCAGCGATTCAATTCCATTAAAAACTCAGCCAGTTGACCGGCTAATTCAGCAGCAAGACCACTGGATTCATCATAAGGCAAAACATCATTCCACGGCCCCGCGTGGCTATCCATCGCATAACCCAGTAGCATTCGTGTCAGGCCAAAACGCCAGGTATTCTGCCCCGTGGCAGGCAGAGACAAAGCTTCAATATTGTCATCATCCAGCCCCCAACAGATCCCGGATTCTTTCACCCAACGCCGCAATAAACGCAATCCTTCTTCCTGAATGGCAAATTTACTGGCTAAAGCCGGCACTTCCAATAATGCCAATACCTGCTCAGCCGTAAATCGGCTCTGTGGCAAATCTAACAACGTAATAAATGCCTGTAAAACAGGATGAGCCTGACGCGCCTTACGGTCTGAAATAGCAAAAGGAATATAACGATCATCCGGCGCATTCCCGAAAACTGCCTGAATATAGGGGGCATAGCTGTCAATATCAGCCATCATCACAATAATGTCCCTCGGTGTCAGCAAGGGATCATCATCCAACAAATGCAGGAGCTGATCCTGCAACACTTCAACTTCCCTCTGTGGGCTATGGCACGAGTGAAAAGTCAGGGAACGATCAGTATCATCGAACGGGCGTTTTTTTAAACTGTTTCTGAAAGTACTATCCGTAGATCCAATCTGAGCATGGTCTTCAAGATTAAACATATCCCGTTGGATTTGGTGCAGGATACAGTCAGTTTCCAGTTCAACAAAAGCATGAACATCGGAATCTGGCTCTAATTGTGACAGCAGGTAGAGATTATCCCGCCCCAATTTTCCCCAGGATGCCAATAGCGGGTTATTCAGATTTTGTTCCCCTTCATCATTAAAGAGTGACGGGGCATTATCTGGATCTTTAAATCTTTCCAGTAATTGGCTGTTTTTATAATGTTTCGGTTTACGACTATTTAGCCTGGCAAGAAACGTATAACTCTGAATATCTCCCCAATAATATTGGCACGGATTGGTAAACATAAGATGAATATCAATATGTTGCCCTAATGCCTTAAATACTTGCAGGTAAGTAGGGGGAAGCGTGGAGATCCCACAAATGAAAATACGCGGAGGCAGATTCCCCAATGGAAAATTTCCACTTTCCAACGTCGAGATAAACCGCTGATATAAATTGGCGCGATGCCACAGCGGTTGTTGTAGCTGACGAGTATACTCTGTCAGTTCAGACCAGAGTCTTTGTTGCCACAATTGATTGCTGCTCAAGCCATCAATTAATTGACCATTTTCCCAGTTTTCTAACCATTGAGGACGATAAACCAGATATTGGTCAAATAGATCCGCAACCCGGCCCGCTAACTGGTGAATTTTGCGTTTATCGATATCCTGATCAAGATAGTGCCTGAGGGCCGAAAATTCGGGTTCTGTTAACAATTCAGGCAACAACATCATTAACTTCCATTTCATGGCATCCTTACTAAAGGCACCATCTTTAGGAATATCAGGTAATACCAGAGTGAACATCTGCCAGATAAAAGTCGCGGGAAGTGGAAATTCCATGTTCGCGGCAATGCCCAGTTTCTCTGCCAATTGAATCTGCAACCACTGTGACATTCCCGGGCTTTGAACCAGAATCACTTCTTTGCCAAATGGGTCAGAAAGGGGGTTTTCCCCGATCAATATCGCCATCAACTCTTTGAGAAGATCGAGTTGATTTGAATGATAAACTCTAAACATCAATGCTCCCACTGGAATAGAACAACCCATTTAACATACTGATATTAAATAATTTATTTAATTTTATTGTCAAATTTATACAATATTCTATACAAATAAAATTGCTGCTAGGGTTTTTCACTTTATATATCTTTCTAAGGCATCATCACTTTGATAAATCATTGCATGTAGTAAAATACCATCCAAGAATAACCCTCTCGGTAAACTTATTTTGTCACGCCTCCGTTTCAAACGATATCGTGATTTTTCACTACTGCGATTTGAAATACTGCCAGTGGTTAATCAGCTCGCTTCAAACGTAATAATAGCAACCGGAAGATATTTTTCACCCGATAGACGGTCATGTATTGAATAGTTAGATCATTCATTAAACGTAGTTTTCACGCTCAATGAACGTCCCTATCACCTTGTCATGCATCTCTTCGGATTTGGAATAGCCAATCGTCTT
>NZ_JBBMXH010000071.1:0-26093 GCF_037996725.1 Xenorhabdus entomophaga | reverse complement strand
TTCACTTTTTCTGATTTGAGACAATAACGGCAATAAACGTCAACTTTAGCCATACTTCACCTAAAAAAGCTAAAAGCATATCACATCAACTAACTATTCAATACATGACCCTATCTTCAACTTCAATCGAAATATGATTGGCAGTAATTTTCATCGGTGGCAACCTTTTGATATATATACTTCATTTTTCAAAAAACAGCTTTATTAACTGCGCCACAGCTAGAAATTCATTGGGTTTGGGTATAGATAAGAAACAACTTACAATATGAAACTAAAATAAGATCCTGAAACAAACAAGATTTTTTATTGCATATAACAACAAAAAAATAATCCTTGATGCCCTTAAATAAAATAAACCCAACAAGATATTTTATTGATTTATATAATAATAACGTAAAGAATATAACCTAATTATTCTATCACGTGATAAATAGTGTAGCAAAAATCACCACCCAGGAAGAAGAATACAGTGAACAAGCATAAAACCCCCCCTGCATTCCCTATATTCTTCTATAATAGCGATTTTAATATCTTCAGAGAAAAATAAAAATATATCTTCAAAATATTGATAATATTAGACTTTATTATTTTTTAAATTTTCATTTTTATAATAATTGTGATATTAATCCCCTTTCTTTAATTCGCTTGTTGCGGTTTATGTTCAATTTTATGAATATAAACGAGAATGGATAACAACTTGTAATGATAAGTCAAACATTCATTAAAAAAGAGGGGATTGCACAGGCTTTTCTGGCCCGTTATCTCCTCTCTGAACAATGTGGTAACCGACTGAAAACCATTGAGTTACTGGCTAAAGAATGCGATTTGTCCGTGGGTTTGATGCAAGCAGCATTAAAATCTCTCGAACAGGTACAGGCGGTTGGAATTAAGCGTCGTGGTCGTAATGGTAGTTTCCTTGCTCAGATAAACCACAAATTACTCTTGGAGTATGCCGATATCGGCAATGTGGTCTGCGCAATGCCTCTTCCTTATACCCGTGCTTATGAAGGGCTGGCAAGTGGTTTAAAAGCTCAATGTGCAGGTGTTCCTTTTTACTTTGCGCATATGCGTGGCTCAGATATCCGCATTGAATGTTTACTGAATGGTGTTTACGACTTAGCTGTAACATCAAGACTTGCCGCAGAGCAGCACCCAGAAAATAAAGATCTATATATTGCGCTTTCACTAGGGACTCAAAGTTATACAGACAGGCATAGGCTAATCTTTCGTCATGGCGAAATGGAATCCATTCGCCGCGTGGGATTAGACAGTACCTCAGCAGACCAGAAAATAATGACAGAGCAATTTTTTGCCGGAAAAGAAATTGAATTGGTCGAGGTTTCTTACCATGAATGCCTGAATCAAATCATCAAAGGCCACATTGATGCGGCCATCTGGAACGTCGGAGAAGGCCACGAACTGATAGCACAGGGCCTGATGACGCAACTCCCCGATAACAGCGAATGCTTTATCAAAGCATCTGAAGCCGTTATCCTTGCCCGTAAGGATAATATCCCCATCCAGCAACTCCTGCATACGATGGTTGATAAGGATGCCTTGCTGACTCATCAACGAAATGTCGTAGCAGGCATCATCGAACCCGTTTATTGACACTCCGACAATCACATTAAATGGTTTACTAATACTGGCGTATAACAAAAAGGCAATGGTAGAACAACGCTTAACTATCTTGTTGCAAGGTGGTGTTATCGATCAAGATATCTACGATGACATGCTGAATGTTGTGCATGTTCTGGAAGATACCTGGCATATCCCTATCCATCACCCACAAGGCGAAATGGCGCTTACCCATATGGCAGGTGCTTTTATGCGTTCACGTCGCGGTGAAAGAGTCTCTCCTCTGGATAAAGGCATACTGTCAAAAATTGAGCAGTCTGAATACTACAATCGATTACTGATCATTCATCGCTCTTTGATAGAAAACTTCAAAGTGAAGCTAGATCCCAACGAAGAAGGCTATCTGTTAGTGAATTTATATGGTTTAATGCTTTCGATCGAAAGCGGCTAGCTTTTGATACCATCATAAATATTCAAAAAAATGAAAATTTATTTTTACAGAAAATTTTAATTCTTACACAGCCTTACTGCTTTACAGACAGACATGAAGGGAAGCCTATGTTTATTGACGCATTGAAAAAACAGAACCCCAAATTGATTGAAGTTGCAAAAGAGTTTTGGCAACAGGGCGTCATTTTGCCGGATACTTACATCATTGATGTCGATCAGGTCTTGAATAATGGTCGGCGCTTACTACAAGCCGCAGAGCAGCACGGCATTGAACTCTATTTGATGACCAAACAAACCGGGCGCAATCCATGGTTGACTAAGAAGTTGGTTGAACTCGGTTATCGCGGTGTTGTCGCTGTCGATTTCAGGGAAGCCTATAGCCTGAGCCAGCATGGTATCCCCCTGTGCCACATCGGCCACTTGGTGCAAACACCGACACATTTAATCGAAACCATGCTCAGGCATAAGCCAGATATCATCACAGTATATTCGCTTGAAAAAGCACAAGCCATTTCGGATGCGGCGGAGAAATTGGGACGAATTCAGCCCGTCATGCTGAAAGTATTTGATAAACGAGATATTGCTTTCCCCGGTCAGGAAGCGGGTATCATCTTCAGTGAGCTCGATGCCACCGTGGATGTCTTAAAACACATGCCCGGCATTAAATTGAGCGGGCTGACACATTTCCCTTGTCTGTCATGGGATGAACGATACCAGACAACCTTACCTACCACTAATTTGCTGACCCTCATCCGTGCACGAAACCGACTCGAACAACTCGGAATTAACCTTTCACAAATCAATGCTCCGGCAGCATCAAGCTGTAACACGATACCACTACTGGCCAAATACGGCGCCACCCATCTGGAACCGGGCCATGCCCTGACCGGAACTGTCCCCGCCAATATCAGCGGTCAAGAGCCCGAACATGTTGCGATGGTCTATGTCACGGAAGTTTCTCATCACCATGATGGCAATAGTTACTGCTATGGTGGCGGTTACTATAAACGTGGGCACATGAAACATGCGCTGGTTTTCACTGAGCACACGATTTTTCCCAAAAAAGTGCGCATACTGCGACTGGGAGAACCCTGCATTGATTACAACCTCCCGCTGTCAGGCACTCATCCTGTCGGCAGTCCTGTGATCATGTGTTTCCGGCCTCAAATCTTCGTGACTCGCAGTGATGTCGCTCTTGTTTCAGGTATCCAATCAGGTTCTCCAAAACTTGAAGGCATTTATGACAGCCAAGGGAATTGGAAAAATAGTGGCTATTCTAAATAATCCCTCAATATAGGTATTACATATAATAATATTCCGTCATTAAATAATGTTATTTTCGCTATAGTGGATTTACCGCATGATCCTGAGCAAACATTTTATGGGATACTACAACCAGACTGGGGATACGCCCACACATTCCGCTTCGTATTCCTCATCCAGCATTAATGCAGTTGAAGGCACACTCGGGCCGTGGGATATCAAAGATATCAAGTTAAAAGCCGGGGGTACACACTGCAACTCTCATCAGAAAACCGAACCGTAAATCATCACTTGGCGACAGAAACAAATAGCCTCATTGACTCCTCTGGCTATACCTATGTACATGAGCATCTGCATATCGATCTTTCTGGTGCAAAAGGCAGCCTCGATTGCCGATTGGATCAATATGATCTGATCGTTGATGAGCTGCATCATCTCTATGCCCTTGGGGTAAGGAACATCGTGGAGATGACTAACCGTTACATGGGACGCAATGCGGTTTTTCTACTGAATTTAATGCGTGATACCCACATCAATATCATTGCCTCGACAGGCTACTATAAACAGCCCTTCTTCCCAGCCCATTTCAGCGAACTGAGTGTACAAATGATCGCCGATGATATGATCTCAGAGATCGAGACAGGCATTGATGGTATCGCATTAAAAGCCGGCGTGATCGCAGAGATAGGCTCCAGTCTCGGGCAAATCACCGAAAACGAGAAAAAAGTATTTGCCGCCGCCGCACTGGCACATCAGGCCACAGGTTGCCCCATTTCCACCCATACCACATTGAGTACAATGGGACTCGAGCAATTGACGCTGCTGGAAGGATTTGGCGTATCCCCCGAGCATGTGGCTATCGGCCATTGTGATCTTAAAGACAATCTGGATACCATCATTCCGCTGCTGGACGCAGGGGCATGGGTACAATTCGATACCATCGGTAAAAATAATTACTATCCAGACAGCCGGCGCATTGCCATGTTGCAGGAAATCGCCAAGTTTGGGTTACTTGAGCGAGTAATGCTTTCCCAAGATATCACTCGCCGCTCTCATTTAAAAAGCAATGGAGGAAATGGCTTCGACTATCTGTTAACCGTATTCGTTCCCATGTTGCTGGAAGCGGGTTTTTCCCAAACGCAGATAGATCAAATGCTACGCGATAATCCTGTACGATTTTTCCAACGTTGAGTTTTCCAAGGCAAGGTTTTCAAGAACAAGGTTTTCAAAAACCAGATTTTTAAAAAAATGCGTTCAAGAAAATAGAAAAAATAATTTTTAAAAGCAATCCGATAGAAGACACAAAGAGAGGGATAACAACATGAGATTTGTCATTGGTGGACAAATAGAGAAAGAGGCGATAGCCGAGAATATTCGTCAATTAGCAGGAGACAAAGCCACTTCCATTACAGTCATGAATGACATTGAAGCAGCTATGGCAATTAAAAATGGCGAAGCAGATTACTACCTTGGCGCATGCAACACCGGTGGTGGTGGTGCATTGGCCATCGCAATCGCCCTTATCGGCTTCGAACAATGTGCCACCATAGGCATGCCGGGCAAAATTCTGTCTGATGACGAAATTATTGCCCACGTGAAAGCAGGTAAAAAAGCATTTGGTTTCACAGGACAAGATATTGATATCGTCCTGCCAGTGATAATTAACACCATCATCTCACTATAAGGAGCCTATCATGCAGCATTTCCATGATTTCCTGATCAGATTGATGGAAGTTGATCCTTTCAAAGCGGGATTATTGGCAGCAATCGGGGCTATTGCTGCCATGATGGCAAACCGCGGTATCGCAGTTTTCCATGATGGCCTGCGACCCCTATTGCCTGAATACCTTGAAGGACGGATGAGCCGAAAAGTACTCGCCGCAACCAGCTTCGCCCTGAGCATTGGTTTAGTTGTCGGTTTTGGCATTCCCTTTTCACTCACCGCTCCCATTGTGCTGGTTCACAGTCTGTTACTCGGCACTGACATGATTGGCATCTGGTGTGCCAACAGCCGAAGAGGCTTTATCGCCTCTGGTATCATCGGTGCGCTGTATGCCATTGCCTTGCTGGCCGGCCTGCGTTCGGTGGTAGAACTGTTTGCCCTGCTGCCCGTCAATTTCACCGATGACCTCAAAAAAGTCGGTGATCCGATTGTGGCTTGCTTTGCCCTATTCCCTGCCATGGTCGTCGGTTATCAATATGGCTATCGCAAAGGCTTATTGGTCATGCTCACTGCACTGGTTGGCTATCTGGCCACCAAAGCCATTGGCCCATTGAGTTTTGGCGGTATGATCGAAAAACCCGTCAGCATTGACCCTAACGGCGCTGCATTGCTGCTATCGATGATTGCCATGTTCTACTTTGCGATGCGCGAGCGTCCCGCTCAATCGACAGCGCAAAAAGGAGCCAATGAAGTCTTGGTCGGCCTGTTTTCAACCCGTATAGAACGCATCCAGAAAAATAAGTGGCTGCTGATTCTGTGTGGTGGCCTGACCGCCAGTGCGGCAACCATGTCTTTCAGCCTGCTGGCGGAAGGCCCGGTTTCCTTGCAACTGATGGCGCAAGGCGAGCAGACAAACGCATTGCTGGTAGCATTGGCACGTGCCATTGGTTTTGTTCCACTAGTGGGCACAACAGCGATAGCGACCGGCGTTTACAGCCCGAATGGCATGAAATTCGTATTTGTGGCAGGGCTGGCGACCAACAACCCGTGGATTGCCTTTGTCGCGGGTGGTATCACTATGTTTATCGAAATCCAACTGCTGGCGAAAATTGCAGTCTGGCTGGATAAATACCCTGGCGTGAAAGCGTGTAGCGGACACATTCGTACCGCGATCACCAAAATGCTCGAAGTTGCCTTGCTGGTTGGTGCTATGATTGCCTCCAACGCCATTCTGCCGGGAATGGGCTTTATGATCGTAGCGGGTATCTATCTGCTCAACCGTACCTCTAAACGTCCTTTAGTGGAAATGGCTATCGGCCCGATCGCAACAATTACCGTAGGTATTCTCGCGAACTTGCTCTTTCTGCTGGGAATAAAATAAGAAAATGAAAACCTATCCATTGCAAAGCATGACGATGGCACAAGCACAACAACAGCAATTCAAGCTGGTGGATATTATCTGTCGTCACTTTCCGGGGGCTGATTTTCTTTCGCAAGGTGATCTGGGCTTAGTCCCGGATCTACACCAGCCACGCATGACGCGACGCATTGAGGCAGTGATTGCGGAGTTTTTTGGCGCTGAAACAGCAGCTTTTGTCAATGGAGCAGGAACAGGCGCATTGCGTGCGGGGCTGGCCGCCTTAGTCAGCCCCAATGCAACATTGCTTGTGCATGATGCGCCAATTTACCCCACCACTAAAGTATCGATTGAACAGATGGGATTAAACATCGTTCAGGCGGATTTCAATCATCCGGAACAAATTGTGGCGGCCATCCGGCAATACCAACCTGTGGCCTGTCTTGTCCAGCACACACGCCAGAAGATATCTGACAGTTACTCCCTGCAAGCAGTGATTGACATGCTGAATCAATATCACATTCCTTCACTAGTGGACGATAATTATGCGGTGATGAAAGTGGCACAGATTGGTTGTGAGTATGGCGCAACGCTTTCCACATTCTCTTGTTTTAAGTTATTGGGGCCACAAGGAATTGGGATTGTTGTAGGAGAACAGGCAATCATTGATAGCCTTCGCCACAGCATGTATTCCGGCGGCTGCCAGATACAAGGTTATCAGGCAATGGAAGCCTTGCGGGGTATGGTATTCGCGCCCGTCATGCACGCAGTACAGGCAGAAGTTAATAACGAACTGGTCGCACGCTTGAATCAAGGGGAATTGCTGCAAGTGAAACAGGCATTCCTCGCCAATGCCCAATCAAAAGTCCTACTAGTGGAATTTCACGAACCGATTGCAGAAAGGGTACTCACCGCAGCCCATACATTCGGAGCGCTGCCTTATCCGGTGGGCGCGGAATCAAAATTTGAAATCCCTCCCCTATTTTACCGAATTTCTGGTACCTTTCGCCAAGCAGATCCTACACTGGAACACCGTATGATCCGCATTAACCCCAATCGCAGCGGAGCAGATACCGTGATGCGCATTTTACGAGAAAGCTGTACCTGAAAAGAAAACTGTTGAATTGATATTATAGAAAAAATATAACGCCTGATTATCATTAAGAAATTAATCAATCTATAACCCTTCTGCTATTACATTACATAAGGTATTTCATCTGTTTTTATTATCTACCCATGACTTGGATTAACAATACCAAAACAGAATCAGGCGTTAATAAATCAATTTATTCCATATAATAAATAGCATCTAATTTATCTTTGGTCAATTTATTTTGCCATTCTAATCACTATCCAGTTCCTTATTTTAAATAAATACCATTTCATACAGGTAAAATATAAATCATATTAATGAACTCATGTGACCAATATTTAATCCGGTGCAATAACTCCCTTTAATATCATAACGCTTACTCCATTGAATTAAATTTCCTTATATGTTCTTGATCTATAACTGTTATCCATAATAACATTCACGAAATAACAATTTAAAATCAATACGTTATTAACGCAATCAAATTATTAAGTAACATTGATAATTTTTATCGTGATGAAAATCACGAAAATATAATAATCAAGAGTTACTATATGTATTCAAACATGAATTTATTTTTAAACAAGGGAAATAATTTATGAATATCCCCAAAAAAATCCATTATTTCTGGAGTGGAAATAACATACCAGAAACAAACCTAAGAAACATGATAGAGGTAAAAAGCGCAAATCCGGGTTTTGAAGTTAATATTTGGGGGGAGAAAAACGTCCAGTCGCTAATTGTTAGCACATTAAGAAAAATAAAACTTAAATATCAGGATACGGATTTTGATCTTGGTGAGATACCCGTTAACTTTAATTATAGAAATATTGAAACCACTTTCAGGTTCCTACGCCAACAAGCTTTTTATCTGAATTCTATTCAAGATCCAATGTTAAATTGTTTAAGTTATTTTAACAAACGAAAAAAAGATGCCGATAACGCAAGGCGCTATGGAGATTATGTTGATTTAATCAACTACTTACAACATATATATCATCTTAATTTAATGGGTAATTATCATAATTACGCAACATCCAGTGATCTTGCACGCTTAACCATTTTATATATGGAAGGAGGAATATATCTGGATGCTGATGTCGAGCTGTATGATTCAGATATAAAAAATACGCTTGATAGAAAAAAGGCCAAATTTGAAGATCTACAGCTTCGGTCAAGTATAGGTTTAGGCGATAACTCTGGGTTAGGCTGGTCTGCAACTCCATATACTCGCTTTGGAAATGCTATTATTGCCTCCCTTCCTCAATCAAAAGAAATTTTTAATCTATTATTAAAAATAGCTATTATGATAAAAAAACATCACCTTTCCATTCAAATGTATGAATCCCCAAAAGCCGATGAAATCAGCCAAATAAAAAGATTCAATAAATACCATGAAGTAGATAAGAGAGTCGATTTGGCACTAAAATTAAAAAAAACTCACCAAATCAATCTGGATACGAGATGTGGTATACAAGATCCAGTATGGAGAACAGGCATTGACCCTGATGATGCCAATGATAAATTTTCTCGTGAATTGAGGCGGATTGATTACACGGTAAAAATGACCGGTCCAACGTTTATTGATAATTATCTTAATCCCGGCTTAGGGATAAACTTCCCCAAAAAATATCAACTTAAATCTAAAATTAAAAACGACAGGGTTTTTAAAAATGTCAATGATGAAGGAGACTGGTCTAATCTTAAAAAGAAAAAATACGCAGATGAAGATCCATTCAGTTAAAACCTAATGGAATAGGCCGTTAAATGCGGGAATACAGAATGATTGATGCCTGTAGGCTGAACCATAAGTAGACAGATACACCACTTTTTTATGTGGTTCACGTTTACTTAATAAGTGGCTATTATGTATACCCAAATAGCACTTTAAAGTGATATACGCGTATACTTAAATGAATCAGACCACAACTATTCACTGTCTAAATAAACTCGACCAACAAGGCCGCTACGTCTTTACGAGTAAAGATCTCGCCAAACTGTTTTCAGAAGCCAGCAAACGTGCTTTTGAAGCCGGATTGAGTCGGTTAGTTAAGCAGGGTGTACTATTACGAGCCTGTAAAGGGGTTTATGTGTATGCTTTATCCCGCCACAAAGGGCTTCATACCTTGGAATTGATTGCCAAAGCGATGCGGCGTGGTGAATATAACTATGTCAGCCTAGAATCCGCACTATCTGAATATGGTGCCATCTCACAAATCCCCATTGATCGATTAACCGTGATGACTACTGGCCGTAAAGGTGAGTATCAAACACCTTTTGGTACTATCGAATTTACACATACCAAAAGATCAGTATCAGACATTATTAAGCATATTCATATTGTCGGTAAGCCACTCCGCCTGGCTAGTAAACAGGCTGCTTACCGTGATCTAAAACGAGTCGGCAGGAACACACACTTAGTTGAGGAGGATATTGTCTATGAAGATTGAAAATACAGACGTTGGCAAAAGAAAAGTTCAACATATATTTGTTGGCAACATTGGAAGCATTATTCCACAAGTTACAACTCACCTATGCTAACGATGACATTCAACCTGAATTTAAACTTTAGCAAAAAGCCTGAGGATTACAGCAGCCATAATCTTTAGCAAATACCCTCAGGCCAGCCATTTCCTTGGCTTCATGAATCTCCGATTCCCTTACCGTCCTACGCTGACGCCATAAAATCGCCCTGTTGCCGCTCCACCAGCGTCAGGATGCTGTAAAGCGCTACAGGTTGTTGCTCCTGATTCAGCACCTGAACATCCCACACAACAACACCTTGTGGTGTATCTTCTGGCGTTTTCTGGACTTTTTTAATCTTTTTCTTGCAAGTCAGACGTACCTGAATGGTATCGCCAATCTTAACCGGTTCAATGAAGCGCAGGTTTTCCATACCATAGTTAGCAAGTACAGGCCCGACAGCAGCGTCAACGAACAGGCCCGCAGCCGCCGATACGACAAAATAGCCGTGCGCCACGCGTTCGCCAAATAAGGATTCTGCCGCGCCAATTTTATCCATATGAGCATAAAAATGATCCCCGCTCAGACAGGCAAAATTAACGATGTCCGCTTCCGTCACCGTCCGACGCGCAGTCAGTAAACTTTCACCAATTTCAAGCTGTTCGAAATACCTGCGGAATGGATGTATCGGCTCTTCCTTCACTTTTGCGCCACGAACCCATTCACGACCAATCGCAGCCAGCATACTTGGGCTAGCCTGAATTGCCGTGCGCTGCATGTAATGTTTTACGGCACGCAGCCCTCCCAGCTCTTCACCGCCGCCTGCACGTCCCGGCCCGCCGTGTACCAGCATGGGCAGTGGAGAGCCGTGTCCTGTGGATTCCGCAGAAGCAGCTTCATCCAGCACTAACATACGGCCATGAGCACAGGCTGCCGCACGAATCACCTGTACAGCAATCTGCTCATCTGCTGTCACCAGCGAACCGACCAAACTGCCATCTCCCATCATCGCCAGTTCAATCGCCTGTTCGGTATCCTTATAAGCCATCAACGTGGAAACTGGCCCGAACGCTTCCGTACTGTGTACGACCTGATTTGCCATTGGATCAGCGCAATAGAACAAAGTTGGCGGATAGAAGGCCCCCTTGCTGTTGCTGCTACCTGTCAGGACCAAGTTATCCAGTGAACCCCCACACAAAAGCTCACACCCGCTATTGTGCAATTCGTTGACTTTCGCCTGTACCTCATCACGCTGCTCCTGATTAATCAACGCTCCCATGAGTACTTCCGGCAAAGTTGGATCGCCGACCGTCACACCAGACAACCGTTTGAGCAATGCTTGTTTAACGTCTTCCATTTGACCGACAGGCACAATAATACGCCGGATGGCCGTACATTTCTGACCCGCCTTGACGGTCATTTCACGGACAACTTCCTTGATAAATATGCCAAATTCCGGCATATCAGGTGTGACATCTTCGCCCAGAATACAGCAGTTGAGCGAGTCTGCTTCCATCGTAAAAGGAATGGATTTTTCTATCAGCCGAGGATGGGCACGCAGTTTCTGGCCTGTTTGTGCCGAGCCGGTAAACGTGACGGCATCCTGATAACCGAGATGATCAAACAGATCACCAATGCCACCGCAGATCAACTGCAAGGCACCTTCCGGTACCAGACCACTGTCGATGATCATTTTCACCATCGCCTGTGTCAATTGGGCAGAAGCTGTAGCGGGTTTGATAATCGCCGGCATTCCCGCCATCCACGTTGGGGCCAGTTTTTCCAGCATGCCCCAACAAGGAAAGTTAAACGCGTTGATATGCAGTGCTACTCCGGGGCGGGAAGTCAGCACATGGCGGGCCACAAACTGAGATTGTTTAGACAACGGTATCATCTCATCTTCCGGCCACAGCGTATCATCCGGTAATTCACGCCCTGCCAGTCCTGCATAAGAAAAAAGCGTCGCCACACCACCTTCAATATCAACCCAGCTATCTGAGCGGGTCGCCCCTGTCTGCATAGAAATGGCATACAGTGCCTCTTTGTTGGCAAGCAGATGCTTTGCAACGGCTTTCATCATCTGCGCCCGTTGCTGGAATGTCATCGCAGCCAGCGCCTTTCCCCCTTTTTCACGGGCATACTCTAAACTTTTTGCGAGTGGCAAACCCTCTGAAGATACCTGATACAAGGCTTCGCCGCTGATTGCATGATGAATGGTTCTCGTGTTGCCCTGCCCATAAACCCAAGCGCCACAAATGTAACTCGTCAATTGTTGCATTTTTTTCTCCACCAATCTCATTAATGAATCAATCATTAAGTAATAGCATGCTATTTATGTATCATATGTTTCATTAACAAGGCCACCCTCAAAATTAACAAAATAAAAACATTTGCGCCCGATCACCTGTTAATATTCTTGTTATCATCAAACATTAAATATTAACATTTTGTTTTATAAAGTATTTAAATTCATATTGTGATGTGTACAACAAATATACAACTCAAGTGTTTGATATTTTTGTTATCGGTTTGTAGATTTATGGTTATTTAAAATGATTCATTTTTATGTTCATTATCAAAAAATAAGAATCATAATGGAGCCAAAAAATGACAACTGACCCACTTCAGGCGCACTTTGACGCCAAGATCGCCGCAGATCTGTCCATTGAGGCCAAAGATTGGATGCCTGAAACCTATCGCCAGAATCTGATACGCCAGATTGGTCAACACGCACACTCGGAAGTGGTCGGCATGTTACCGGAAGCCAATTGGATCACCCGCGCCCCGACATTACGCCGCAAAACCATCCTGCTGGCTAAAGTACAGGATGAGGCAGGACATGGGCTTTATCTCTATAGCGCGGCTGAAACACTGGGTTGTTCCCGTCAGAACATCTACCAAAAGCTACTGGATGGCAAGATGAAGTACTCCTCCATCTTTAACTATCCCACCCTGAGCTGGGCAGATATTGGCGTGATTGGCTGGCTGGTGGACGGTGCAGCAATTGTTAACCAGGTCGCCCTGTGTCGGGCCTCTTACGGTCCCTACGCCCGCGCGATGGTGAAGATCTGCAAGGAAGAAAGTTTCCACCAACGGCAAGGTTATGAAGCCGTCATGGCGCTGGCAAATGGCAACGAAGCTCAACGCGCAATGTTACAAGATGCCATTAACCGTTTCTGGTGGCCGACATTAATGATGTTTGGCCCGAATGACAGCGATTCTCCCAATAGCGCCCAGAGCATGGCGTGGAAAATCAAGCGATTCAGCAATGATGAACTACGGCAAAAATTCATCGACAACACCGTTCCCCAGTTAGAGGCACTGGGCATGACAGCCCCCGATCCCGAATTGATCTGGGATGAAACAACCGGACATTACCGTTTTGGAGAAATCAACTGGGATGAATTCTATCAAGTGCTGAAAGGACAAGGCATCTGCAATCACGAGCGTCTGGAAGCCAAACGCCGGGCTTGGGAAAATGGAAGTTGGGTACGTGAGGCCGCATTTGTCCATGCCAAGAAAACAGCCGCCAAAAAAAGTGCTGCCTAATCCGCGTCATCTGAACAGAACCAAAGGGAGTGAATCTAATGAACAATAACGAGTGGCCACTGTATGAAGTTTTTGTCCGCAGTAAACAGGGGTTGGCTCACCGCCATGTTGGCAGCCTCCATGCGGCAGATGATCAAATGGCACTGGAAAACGCACGTGATGCCTACACGCGCCGCAATGAAGGCTGCTCCATCTGGGTCGTGAAATCCATCTATCTGGTGGCCTCACAACCGGAAGAGCGCGGAGCGTTTTTCGAACCCTCGGAGGACAAGATTTACCGTCATCCGACTTTCTACACCATTCCTGATGGCATCAAGAATATGTAGGGGACGGAAATATGAATACACATAACGTTTTATCACCCAAACATGACCTGTTTCATTATGTGCTACGTCAGGGAGATACGCCGCTGATTCTGGCACAGCGCCTGTGCGAATGGTGCGGACATGCGCCGGAACTGGAAATTGACCTCGCTCTGGCGAATATCGGCCTTGACCTGCTTGGGCAATCACGCCATTTCCTCAGCTATGCTGCCACCCTTTCAGGAACGGGACTTGATGAAGACCATCTGGCGTTTGGTCGTGATGAGCGTGAGTTCCTTAATCTACTGCTGGTGGAACAGCCGAACGGCGGCTTTAACGACACATTGGTTCGCCAATTTTTTATCGATGCCTATCACGTTCTCCTGCATCAGGCACTGAGCCAAAGCCGTGATCCCCAGTTGGCTGCCATCAGCACCAAGTCATTGAAGGAAGTGGAGTATCACCTGCGATTCAGCCGGAGCTGGATGATTCGTCTGGGGGATGGCACAGAGCTGAGCCACGGAAAAATTCAGCAATCCATCAATCAACTATGGCGCTTTACCGGCGAGTTATTCCATTGCGACGAAACAGAGCAACGGCTGGCGGAAGACGGCATAGCCGTTGATCCCCGCACACTGCATGAACCGTGGCGGCAAATCGTCAACGAAACGTTCGCGGAAGCGACATTAGACATACCACCAGAACAGCCTTACCGACAGGGCGGGAAACAAGGGCTGCATACGGAAAATTTGGGATACATGCTGGCAGAAATGCAATATCTGCAACGTACTTACCCCAACTGCATCTGGTAACAAAAAACGGTGGTCATGGGAGGAAATGATGGAACAGCAATACAACACACTCTTTCGTGCAAGCGTACAGCCACCGGAAATCCATCAAATCTGGCAGTGCCTGCACCAAATTGCCGATCCAGAGCTCCCCGTGCTCTCCATTACGGATCTCGGCATGATTCGGGCTGTCACGCCTATGCAAGACATGCAAAACGGCTGGCGGGTGACATTCACCCCAACGTATTCCGGCTGTCCCGCGACGGAGTACCTGCTCAATGCCATTCAGGAAACACTGACACAAGCAGGCTTTGCGCCAGTGGACATCGAAGTGAGTCTGACACCCGCATGGACAACCGACTGGATAAATGCAGATGCCAAACAACGTTTACGTGAATTCGGCATTGCCCCACCCCAGGGATTGGCCTGTGAGAAACCGGCAGATGCGGAACCGATCATCTGCCCGCGCTGCGGTAGCCATACAACAGAAAAAATCAGCGAATTTGGCTCTACCGCCTGCAAAGCGCTTTATCGCTGCCAGCAGTGTCTGGAGCCGTTTGATTATTTCAAATGTATCTAAATTCAATAAGGGAGCAGAAGATGGCGACTTTTCACCACGCACGGTCACACTCCGTACGGTCACATAGCTTTCACCGCTTAAGCATCGCTGCCATTGAACGGGAAACACCGGATGCCGTGACCGTCACACTGCACGTTCCCGATGAACTGAAGAACCGTTTCTGCTATCAACCCGGCCAACATCTGACACTCAAGGCTCAGGTAAACGGTGAAGAGCTGCGTCGTTGTTATTCCATCTGTAGTTCACCACTGGACGACGTTTTACAAATCGGCGTCAAGGCCGTATATCAGGGGCGTTTTTCGACTTTCATCAATCAACAATTGAAGGTCGGGGATGAGCTGGAGGTTATGCTGCCACAAGGCAACTTTGGGCATTGTCCCGATGCAAACCAGCAAGGGCATTATCTGGCGATTGCTGCCGGTTCAGGTATCACGCCCATTTTATCAATCATCAAAAGCACATTGGCACAGGAATCGGACAGCACCTTTACGCTGATTTATGGTAACCGGACCAGCCGCTCAGTGATGTTCAAAGAGGCGTTGGCTGATATTAAAAATCGCTATCTGGATCGTTTTCAGGTGCTGTATCTGTTCAGTCAGGAAGCCACCGATAGCCCGCTGTTTAACGGACGCATTGATACCGATCACTTGCTGCGCATCGGTAAAACCTTGCTCAACTTCGCCCAGTTTAATCAGGCGTTTCTCTGCGGGCCAGAAGCGATGCTGGATGATGCCCACTCAGCATTAGAACAGGCAGGCATTCCCACCCAATGTATCCACAGTGAACGTTTCAATACCGGGCAAATGCAAAAAGCGGCGATGGGTTCGCGTCCCGCCAACCTCACTGAGCGCAGCGAAACCCGTGTCGAAGTTCATTTGGATGGCCGCATTCTGAACATAACAATAAACGCAGGGGATGACAGTATTCTTGATGCTGCACTTCGTCAGGGTGCTGATTTACCCTATGCCTGCAAAGGGGGCGTGTGCGCCACCTGCAAATGCCGGCTTAAATCCGGTGAAGTAGACATGGCAGTGAACTACAGCCTCGAACCGGATCAACTGGCGGCTGGCTATATCTTGAGTTGCCAGTCATGGCCCAAAGGCGATGGCGTAATTGTCGATTTTGACGTCTAAACGTCTGCATACATAAAAAATCAGGAATGAGGAACGACCGACCATGAATCAGGAATGGATTTTATGTCACCAACAACAAAGGGTATGTACGCTGGCCCTCAACCGGCCGGAAGTGCGTAATGCCCTGAGTAATGACTGTCTGGAACAACTCGTGCAGCAATTAGAGTTGGCGGATTCAGATAGCAGAACGGGAGCCATTGTCATTACAGGCTCATCGAGCTGTTTCGCGGCAGGTGCCGATTTGAAAGAACTGCAACAACAGACCGTTGCTTCAGCCATGACAGATCCCCGCCCACAACTCTGGCAACGTTTGAACAACATTAGCAAACCTATCATTGCCGCCGTAAACGGTTATGCGCTTGGCGCTGGCTGCGAACTGGCATTGGCCTGTGATTTGGTGATTTGTGGAGAAAATGCGCGCTTCGGTCTGCCAGAAATCACCCTGGGGCTGATGCCGGGGGCAGGAGGAACGCAGCGGCTCATCCGCAGCGTCGGCAAGGCACTGGCTTACCAGATGATATTGACGGGTGAATCTATCGACGCCTACCGCGCACGGGAGTCGGGGCTGGTCGGCGAAGTTTGTCCTGACCTCACAACGCTGGAACGTGCAGAGCAAATCGCGCAACGCATCAGTGAATTTTCACCGCTGGCATTGCGGGCCGCCAAAGCCGCCCTGAAAACCGCACAAGAAACAAACCTGTCACAAGGGCTGATTTCCGAACGCCAACAGTTTGTCGCTCTGGCAGGTACAACCGATCGTCAGGAAGGCATTACCGCCTTTCTGGAAAAACGTAAACCAACATTCAAAGGGTTCTGATCGATGGAAAACATATCAATGGTACTCACTGATATTAAAGCTGGTGTCCTTAGCATTACGCTCAACCGTCCAGAATGCCTCAATAGCTTTAACGAGGAACTTCATCAGCAATTAAGCAAAGCGATGGATATTGCTGAACAGGATGAGTCAGTACGCTGTGTTCTGCTCACCGGAGCCGGACGCGGCTTCTGTTCCGGGCAAGATTTAAATGATAGGAATTCGTTTATCTCTGAGGGCGGCATGCCCGATCTGGGCCAGTCCGTTGAGCGTTACTACAATCCGCTGATCCGGCGTATGACAGCTTTGCCCAAACCCATTATCGCTGCCGTCAATGGGGTAGCAGCCGGGGCGGGTGTTTCCCTTGCACTGGCTTGTGACATTGTGATCGCTTCCCGCACAGCCAGTTTTATTCAGGCCTTCTGCCGCATTGGCCTGACACCGGATTCAGGTGGCAGTTGGTTCCTGCCCCATAAGATTGGGCAGGCCCGTGCAATGGGAATGGCATTATTAGGGGAGAAGATCAGCGCTGAACAAGCTCTGGAATGGGGCATGATCTGGCAAGTCGTCGAGCCAGAAGAGTTGGCCCATAAAACGCAGGCGATGGCTGAACATCTGGCAACCCAGCCTACCGTCGCGCTTGGCTGCATCAAACAAGCCACTTATGCCGCAGCCGGCAATACACTGGAACAGCACCTTGACCTCGAACGCGACTTACAACGTCAATGCGGGCACAGCGAAGACTTTCGTGAAGGCGTCAGTGCGTTCATTGAAAAACGCCAACCGGTATTCAAGGGGAAATAATCATGACCACGCCTCTACTTAACGGCCCCATCGCCGTCATTGGGGCGGGAACCATGGGCATCGGCATTGCTCAGGTCGCAGCTCAGGCAGGACATTCCGTCCTGCTGTTTGATGCAAATAGTGAAGCGGTAGGTCATGCACTGGATAACCTCCGCGCTCGCCTGCATCAACGTGTGGAAGCTGGCAAAGCAGAGGCTGGCACAACAGAAACCTTGTTACAACGCATCACTCCGGTGAATTCGTTACAGGCACTGGCACCTTGTACGCTGGTGGTTGAAGCCATTGTTGAGCAATTGGAAGCCAAACAGCATTTATTCCAACAACTGGAAGCCATTTGTTCAGCACAAACCCTATTTGCCAGTAACACCTCGTCATTGCCGATTACCGCCATTGCCCGTGTTCTGTCTGCACCACAGCGTATGGCAGGGCTGCACTTTTTCAATCCTGCCCCCTTAATGAAGCTGGTGGAAATCGTACAGGGTCTGGAAACTTCCCCCCAAACTGTGGCAACCCTCAGGGATCTCGTCGTTCATTGGAAAAAACAGCCTGTGATCTGCCGTTCTACACCGGGTTTTATTGTCAATCGCATCGCACGCCCTTTCTATGCAGAAGCCCTGCGCGCGCTGGAAGAACAGGTTGCGGCTCCCGCCACACTGGATGCAGTTATTAAAGAATCAGGCGGCTTCGCGATGGGACCACTACAACTGATGGATTTGATCGGTCACGACATTAACTACGCCGTGACTGAATCCCTGTTCCACGCTTTCCACGGCGACACCCGATTCCAACCTTCGCTACAACAAAAAGAGCTGGTGGATGCCGATCATCTGGGGCGTAAACGCGGTCGCGGTTTTTATTCTTATGACGTGAAGGGAAGTGAGGTGAAAGGAAGCAACGGAAAAAAAGAGAGTCAGCCACTGCCGAGAATAGAGCCGAAACAACCCAGCAAACAAAAACCGCCGGTGCGGCTCAAGGCAACAGGAAACTGGGCCGTTTTGCCCCATTTTGCTGCCCTGCTACAGCAACCTAAACTACAGCAATATGGAATCCTCTTCGAAGAAAGTAAAAACGACCGATTCCATTCTCCTACATTACAGGTTGATGACATTATTCTGGCGCTGACCAAAGGGAGAACCTGCTCGCAAATTGCTGACGAAGTCAGAGTACCGGTGATGCAGTTTGATCTTTCTGCCAATCACCAATCGGCTTCCATCATTACCCTCAGCATCGCCTGTCAGAATACTCCCCAGCAAACGGCAAAAGTGATCGGCTTTCTGCAATCAATCGGTAAGCAAGTGATCCTCCTGCCGGATTATCCCGGCCTGCTGACAATGCGTACCGTTGCCATGCTGTGCAACGAAGCGCTGGATGCCATCAACAAAGGTATTGCCAGCGCCGAAGATATCGATCTGGCAATGCGCTATGGCGTGAATTATCCGATTGGCCCACTGGCATGGGGAGAGCAATTGGGCTGGAAACATATTCTCAGTACGCTGGAAAACTTACAAAAATTCTATGGGGAGCCTCGTTACCGCCCTGCTCCTTTGCTGCGCCAGCTAGCCGCGGGACATACCCAACTCACCCGCCAAAAAGCTGAAAACCACAAGAAAGGGGATGTCCATGCAAGATAATGCCGCAAGCCAACAGGCGCGCCACCACGTTGAGGCCATGTACGCTCAGGATGCCTGCGCCCAAAATATGGGAATGCACATTGAGCACATTGATGTCGGGTTCGCCCGGCTCAGCATGAAAATCATCCCCAGCATGCTCAACGGCCACCAAAGTTGTCACGGCGGCATTCTGTTCAGTCTGGCAGATACCGCTTTCGCCTACGCCTGCAACAGTGAAGGGCTGGCAGCAGTGGCCTCCAGTGGCAGCATTGATTTTATCCGCCCGGTATTGGTTGATGATCAACTCACGGCCACCGCCTCCGTTCAGCATCAAGGTAAAACAACCGGCCTGTACGACGTGGAAATCACCAATCAGGCAGGCAATGTCGTGGCACTTTTCCGCGGGCGCGCCCATCGCGTCGGTCGTCATGTTTCAGACAATCCGCTGAACAACCAATCCTCTAATAACAGCTCTCTTAACAACAACACCCAGAAAAACCGACAAGGGGAACAATCATGACTCATGCGTTTATCTGTGATGGTGTCCGTACTCCCATCGGACGTTATGGCGGTGCGCTATCCAGCCTGCGGACGGATGATCTGGCGGCCCTGCCGCTACAGGCATTGATGGCCCGTTATCCTGCGCTGAATCGGGAACAAATTGATGATGTGATCCTCGGCTGCGCCAATCAGGCAGGAGAAGATAACCGCAACGTCGCACGTATGGCAGCGCTGCTGGCAGGGTTGCCGGGTTCAGTTTCTGGCACGACAGTCAACCGGCTGTGTGGCTCCGGCTTAGATGCACTGGCTTTTGCTGCCCGCAGCATCAAAGCCAGTGAAGCCCAGCTGGTGCTAGCTGGCGGCGTAGAATCAATGAGTCGGGCGCCTTTCGTGATGGGCAAGGCAGACAGCGCATTCAGCCGTCAGGCTGAGATTTTTGATACTACCCTTGGCTGGCGTTTTATCAATCCGCTGATACAGCAGCAATTTGGCACCGACTCCATGCCTGAAACGGCAGAAAATGTCGCAGCCCAATTTCAAATTAGCCGTGACGATCAGGATGCCTTCGCCCTGCGCAGCCAACTGCGCGCAGCCAAAGCACAACAAACCGGTATTCTGGCTGAGGAGATCATCCCCGTCACATTGCCCTCAATCCACAAAAAAGGCACCACGACGGTTGTCTCACAAGATGAACACCCTCGACCTGAGACAACATTGGAGCAACTGCAACGACTCAAAGCCCCGTTCCGTACCGGCGGCACAGTCACTGCGGGTAACGCTTCCGGTCTCAATGATGGCGCAGCCGCTCTCATCATCGCCTCAGAAACCGCCGCATTACACCACGGGCTGACGCCTCGGGCGCGTATCGTCGCAACGGCAACCTGTGGCGTTGAGCCGCGCATCATGGGGATCGGGCCAGTGCCTACCACCCGCAAGGTACTGGCGCTTGCTGGCCTGACTTTAAATCAAATGGATGTGATTGAGCTGAACGAAGCCTTTGCAGCACAAGCACTGGCTGTAATGCGCCAACTGGGTTTACCGGCTGACGCGGAACACGTCAACCCGAATGGCGGCGCGATTGCGCTTGGTCATCCGTTGGGCATGAGCGGCGCCCGCCTTGCGCTGACAGCGACCCTTGAACTGGAACGGCGCGCGGGTCGTTATGCCCTGTGCACCATGTGCATCGGCGTAGGGCAAGGCATCGCCATGATCATTGAACATATTTCCTAGCAACAACTCAGGGCCAGCTGAAATAGGCTCTTAATTCCTGACGATCTGACTTAATCAATACCCTGCGCATAACGACAAAAGCAACCTGTTACAAACAAACCAACAAAAGGACAGGCAACGATGAGCAACAACGTACTGCACCTCAACAAACAACACCTAAAAAAGCATCACTTGGACCCTATGGAGTTTGCCTCACATGATGAGATCCAGGCACTGCAAGTTAAACAAATAAAATGGACGCTCAAGCACGCTTACGACAACGTTCCCATGTATCGCCAAAAATTCGATGCAGCCGGTGTCCATCCGAGTGATTTCAAACAACTTGATGACATCACCAAATTTCCTTACACCACAAAACAAGATCTGCGGGAACACTACCCTTTTGGTACCTTTGCTGTCCCGATGGAAAAGATTGTACGTATCCATGCTTCCTCTGGCACAACAGGACGCCCTACCGTGGTGGGTTATACCCAGCGGGATATCGATAATTGGTCAAATCTCATCGCCCGCAGCCTTCGTTTTGCAGGCGCGAGCGCCAAAGACAAAGTTCACGTCGCTTACGGTTACGGCCTGTTCACGGGAGGATTAGGGGCACACTACGGCGCTGAACGATTGGGGGCCGCCGTGATCCCGATGTCCGGCGGCAATACCGAAAAACAAGCGCAACTGATTCTGGATTTCAAACCTGACATCCTCATGATGACGCCATCCTACTGCCTGACGTTGCTGGATGAGCTGGAAAAAAGAATGGGTGGAGATGCCAGAAAATGCTCCTTGCGGGTCGGTATTTTCGGCGCAGAGCCGTGGACGGCAGCCCTGCGCACTGAAATTGAAACGCGCATGGGCATTAAAGCACTGGATATCTACGGCCTGTCCGAAGTCATGGGGCCTGGCGTTGCGATGGAATCACTGGAATATGCCGACGGCTCCACAATTTGGGAAGATCATTTCTATCCAGAAGTGCTCGATTCGGAGAGCCTGAATATCCTGCCAGAGGGTGAAACAGGCGAGTTGATTCTCACCACCCTGACCAGAGAAGCCATGCCGGTTATCCGTTACCGCACTCGCGACCTGACACGCCTATTACCCGGCACGGCACGCAATATGCGCCGCATGGACAGGATCACCGGGCGTTCCGATGACATGCTGATTATCCGCGGACTCAACGTCTTCCCCTCACAGATAGAAGAACAGATCATCCGCTTTAAGGAACTGTCGCCACACTACCAATTAGAAGTCAGCCGCAAAGGCCACCATGACTGCCTGTCAGTCAAAGTCGAACTGAAAGAGCCTGACCTGTTAAGCCATGAACAATGTTGTACGCTCTGTCACCAACTTCGCCATCACATTAAATCAATGGTAGGGCTGAACACCGAAGTCAGCATCGTTAATTGTGGCGTCATTCCGCGCTCAGAAGGAAAAGCTGTACGGGTGATCGACAATCGTCCACGTGAATAACCTTTTGCCACCTAAATCAAGTGATACAAAACCGCTAAGTGGGACTGTAGTCCCACTATTTAGAACAGATCAGAGTGAGTTCCTGTCCGTTCGAATCTAATCAGGTCATCAGTGATTTTGTAGATCAGAATCCAGTCAGGCTCTATGTGAGCATCCCTATAGCCCTTGTAATCCCCTTGTAGTCGGTGATCTTTGTATATTTCTGGTAGGGGCAACTCATCATTAATCAAAAGTTTCATAAGCTCTTTCAGTTTATCTATATCCTTATGGCGCTTCTGAGCTTTTTTCACATCTCTTTGAAACTGACTGGAATATTCAATCTCCCGTTGCTTCATTGTTTATCAGATACCTAGTTGATTAAATAAGTCATCAGTATCTTTAGTTTTATGGACATCAATCCCTTTCTCACTGTTGGCAATGGTTTTAGCTGTCAGCTCATTAGGGATACGTATATCGAATGGAAGAGCCTTTTCTTTGACCACTTTGGTCAGAGTAATGCGTATTAGGTCGGAAACAGTTAACCCCATGCCAGTAAGCACTTCTGTAGCCTCATTTTTTAGAGTTTCATCTATACGAGCGCGAACAACAGCGTTTGTGGCCATGTTAAATCTCCTACATTGGTCAATAATCAATTACATTGTAGCCCAATTGAGCCACGCACTCAAATTACGGATGTATTTTTAATCAAAATAAGTTACTTGCAATGAGTGATTAGTGTCATTTTCAGAAGACGACTGCACAACGCTGAAACCTGAAAGACGACAGGTATATACAGTTATGTTAATGTCATGACACACTTTTGCGCAGAACATGGAAAAATATGACACATAAACTCGACGACTTTATCCGGCATGCTCTTGGTGCCCAACCTATCAGCGGAACGTCTCTGATCATCTCTCTGTATGGCGATGCTCTCAGCCACCGTGGAGGTGAAGTCTGGCTTGGCAGCCTGAGTCTCCTGCTGGAGCCGATGGGGTTCAGTGACCGTTTTGTGCGGACATCTGTGTTTCGCCTGCAAAAAGAGGGATGGCTTACGGTAGAAAAACTAGGGCGACGCAGTTATTACCGCATCACCGAGCGTGGCATGAATCAATTTCGCCATGCAGAAAGCAAAATCTATCTCAGCGGACAGCCGGAATGGGATGGTAAATGGGATCTGCTGTTACTGGAAGGTACAACCAAAGAAGAACGAACCCGCCTGAAAAAAGAATTAAGCTGGCTTGGGTTCGGTCAACTTAATAGTACCCTGATGGCGGCGCCAAGCAGTGCCCAAAGTGATATTCCCGCACTTTTGCATGAACTCAACGCCAGCGATTCCGTTATCTATTTTCGGGCCGATTACCCTTATCCCCGTTCAGAACAGAGTCTGAAAGAGCGGGTAACGGTAAGTTGGTCACTGGAACAGGTATCGCAACACTATCACGAATTTATCGTCTCCTTCCGCCCTTTGATGGCACTACTGCGGGATTGCCGTGAAGACGATCTGACACCAGAACGCTGCTTTCAGTTACGCCTGCTGCTGATCCACTTTTATCGCCGTGTTGTACTGCGTGATCCCCTGCTGCCGGATGCTCTGCTGCCCACGCAATGGGAAGGACAAATAGCCCGCCACTTATGTATCAATATCTATCAACGCATTAACCTTGCCGCGACGCGTTACGTCAGCGAACGCTGCGAAACCACCATTGGTCAGTTGCCTCAGCCCGCTGCGGCGTACTATCGACGTTTTGGTGAATCCTTATGAATAACACCAGATACCATATTGGTAATAACGTCTAAATTGGTATGGAAGTGAGCCAAAAACGCTTTTCTGAGAGAATATGAGAATATTGCCTTGCTGCTGGAAATCCGGTGTTGGAAAAAGCAAAATCACTCAGTCCGTTATGCAGGCTCTTTTTAAATCTGCAAGAGTCGCCATCAATAGCATTGGGTCTAAGGGGGATGGCTCAAATCCTATAGTTTCATAAAATGATTTTGCTTCGCCTGAAAGTGCATGAATAATCATGCCTCGAACACCAATAAGATCAGCGGCTTGTATTACCCTCAGGGCTGCATCTTGCACCAATGCACGCCCTATCCCCTTTCTCTGTAATCGTTGATCAACAGCCAAACGTCCCAATACGATGACCGGAATTGGATTAGGCATATTGCGCTTAAAATGGCCGGGGGCTGAATTAATCACAATGGCGCTTGCTGCCAAAGAATAATAAGCCAGCACCCGGTTTTCATTGCACACCACATAAGTTTTTGATGCGCCAGTAAAGTTATTTTTCAGAGCGCGATTTTTCAGCCACTGATCAAGCGTAACGACACCAGAATCAAACAATTCAAGCTGATGGTTGTCAGTCAGGAGTTCTGGTTCCGAAATTATCATAATTCCTTGCCCCAAGGCGTTTCCATTTGCATGGTTTCTCGCAACTGTTTATTAGGTTGTGGAGGCATATCCAGACGCGCCAAAAATTCGGCATACGCCTCTGGGCTGGCGGTAATAATCGCTTGTTCAAGCAAAGTTTCTTCTGCTATTCGACGAGCTGCTTCCAGCACAAAATCTGTGCGATTTTTTCCCTGAATGGCCGCGGCTTTGTCTATCAGGTTCCGTATTTCTGGTTTTATGCGAATATTCAATGTATCGCGTTTCACTGTTTGCATGGTTCACCTCAGTTTGAATGGTTTTCGGTTAAGAGTACCACTTTAAACTGTAACGTCAATGTCATTACAAATGTTTATTTTACATCCTAGACTGCCCACAACCAGTGAGCAGATTCATCATTATTTAAATTTGATCACTTCAGAAGGTTTGATTGTGATTTTCTGCCCATGCAGTTCGCAATCGTCAATAAGCTGAATCACGCCTTCTTTAGCCCATAAGGCCTGCGCTCCTTCTGCTTCTTTGTAAGGAACAACAGATGTAGAAATATTAATAAATGGTTTACTTAATATAATCGCTTTATACTTACCATCATAATCACCATCTGGTAAGTTCCAATCAATCAGATAGTTAGCATTTTCCCAAAAAACCATGAAACTCTCAGATTCTTCACGGTTCTTTTTTTTATTCCATTTATATCCAATAAGACAAAATTGATTATTTACATTTTTCTTATCAAGAAGATCAATAAGATAACCAAATGCAAGCAAATAATTTTCTTTATAATCCTTGATATTCAAAACATTAAATCTTTCATCTGGCTTTGAGTCATAAATTCCCCAACTACCTGTTTTTTCCCAAGCTTTTAAATCCAGGGCAAGATCACGAATGTTTTTTAGTCAAAAATAAACAGGTTGCTTCGAGTAAAGCGCTGTGATCTTATACTCTCTTTTGAGCATTGAAACCCAATATCATGTACCTTGAAGACTTCAGCCTGCATTTTTCAGCGATCCAAGACCCGCGTCAGAGCGCAAAAATCGCCTATCCCTTATTTGATATCCTGTTTGCGTCGCTTTGCGCAATGATTGC